>PLNZ01000455.1:0-5092 GCA_003142915.1 Ignavibacteriales bacterium
ATGAAGCGCAGAAAAGAAATTACAAAAGATGATACAAGAGCAATTAATGAAATCAAAAATAATAACATATAAAGAGAATCGTAAAACGGTAACGAAAAAAGATAGAATCCGACATCCTTGCCTAATATAGGATCTTTAAGCCCGGTTGAAACTCCATTCCAAAATTTTATAATTACATCCCAGTTTGACACGCCCCAAATTCCACCGATGAAAATACTTAAAATTTTTGTACCATTACGAATTATTTTATGCTCTTTTGGTATAGCTAAAGTTAAAAGGTAAATTAAGATGAATCCCAAAATAGCACCGCCTAAGGCGAAACCGAAATTAGAATTAAAAACCATCCAATAACGATCTCCATAACCTAAATCTTCATACCAAAGAGCTTCGCCCCAAAATTCCATAAACCAGAAAAAGAATGAAGTTAGAACAGCAACCGCTAATCCGGAATATATTTTTACCGTCTGACGTTTCTGAGCACCGGTAATGAAAAGAAATGCGGCTACCCCTAACAGTAAAAGCAATAATGCGGTATACATTTATTTTCCCTTTCCTATTCCATTAATTAAATAAAATTTTAAAATCGTGTTCATATAATCATTGTGTTTTGAATTATCAGAAAAAAACAAAACTAAGGGCTGGTTATAATTTAATAAAAGTAATTGACTTAAATTGCTATGAAAGCTATTCTTTTATATTCCAGGTGCAGCCGACTGTTTTAATCAATTTATCTGCTGCGTCAGGCCCCCATGATCCGGAAGCATAGTTTGGTAAATCAAGCCAAGGCTGTGATTCCCATTTTTTTATAACCGGATCAATTATCGACCAAGATTTATAAATCCAATCTCCGCGTGGGAAAAGAGTTTGATCTCCTTTCATTGCATCAAACAGAAGCCATTGATAAGCGCTGGGCGGTTCCGATATACCGAA
The DNA here is from genome assembly GCA_003142915.1 of Ignavibacteriales bacterium. Lineage (GTDB taxonomy): Bacteria > Bacteroidota > Ignavibacteria > Ignavibacteriales > Ignavibacteriaceae > FEN-1297. The sequence continues at coordinate 931 of PLNZ01000455.1, forward strand.
AGCAGTATCATACTGAAAATTGAAATTGACAGGCCGCAACTTCAATTCAGCGCCCGGTTGTTTAGCCATAAATGTATATATAATTCCTTCATCCGGTTGAAGTCTGAATGTTAAAACATTCCTGCTTAAGTTGTCTCTCTTAAAGCCCGGAAACATTAAGTGCGGAGTCTGTTTAAATTGTATGGTGACTTCGGCTAATTTATTTTTTAGCCTTTTACCCGTGCGCAAGAAAAACGGTACCCCTGCCCACCTCCAATTTTCAATCATTATCTTAAAAGCAGCATAGGTTGGAATAATGGAATCCTTAGAAACATTCTTTTCATCTCTGTAAGCCGGAACTCCAACCCCGTTAATTTCTCCTTCGCTGTATTGGCCAAGTATACAGTCGGTTTCAATGTTCATTTCATAAATTGAATCAAGTACTTTGACGGTTTCAACCTGGAGAGAAGCATCATAATTTACCGGCGGCTCCATGGCGGTTAAACATAAAAGCTGGAGAAGATGATTCTGTACCATGTCTCTAAGGATGCCGGTTCTCTCATAAAAATTTCCCCTGGTACCAATTCCCAACTCTTCAGAAACTGTTATCTGTACATTCTCAATATAGTTCCTGTTCCAAATAGGTTCAAAACCGGAATTTCCAAAGCGGAATACCAGCATATTCTGTACAGTCTCTTTCGCGAGATAATGATCTACTCTGAATATCTGCTCTTCATCAAAAACTTTATGTATGTCGTTATCAAGCTTACGTGCGGATTGTTCGTCACGTCCGAAAGGCTTTTCAATAATCATGCGTCTCCATCCATTTTCACTCTTTGATAAAGACACTTTTCCAAGCCTGTCTATAATAGTACTATAATCTTCAGGAGGAGTAGCAAGATGAAAAAGGACATTATCGGGGATACTCAATTCATCTTGCAGTTCCTTTATCCGGTTACGAAGTCTATTATACGAATCTTCTGAATTATCGTTAAAGTCACCTTTCACATAAAATAATTTATTAGCAAAATGTTCCCACTCTTTTTCACCGCACTCGGTAACCTTTTTCATCGTATTTTTCATTTCGGTGCGGAAGAATTCATCATCCCAGTCTCTCCGTGCAAATCCAATAATTGCAAAAGGACGGGGTATAAGATTCTTACATCCCAAAGCATACAAAGATGGGATTAACTCACGATGAGTCAGGTCGCCAGTTACGCCAAAAATAACAACGATACAAGGCTCAGGCGGAACGGCTTTTGACATTTCGCATTTAGAAACTTCAACATATTCCTTAGTCATATCATCCTCGACAAAGCATCAAGAGACTAATACTGAAAATTACTTTAATATCTCCACAAGTTTTTTCAAACTGCTTTCAACATCACTGCCAAGATGAATTCTTACAACTCTTCTTTCGTGACTGTTTAATGAGCTGAAATCTCCGAGCGCCTGAGCGCGCTGAAGAGTTGCAAAACCAAATTCTTTTCCCGGAATACCGGTATCATCTTTTGCATCGGCGGTAAAGAGTAAAAACAAGCCCGTATTAGCGCCACCTTTATGAAGCTGTCCCGTAGAATGTAAATATCTCGGTCCGTAACCAATGGTAGTTGCAACTTTGAAGCGGTCTCTTAAATTTATTCTTACAGTTTGAAATAATTTTTCGCGTACAGGTGTCTGCAGTAAATAAGCAAGCAGGGAAATGTAATCGGGAGATTTTGCAAGTTTAACATATGCGTTTAGAAAATCTTTTACTGATTTCTTATGCCCTTCAAACAGCCATTTAGCTGAGTCTTTTACAAAGACAGCAATACCATCTTTTGAAACAATAGGTTCACCTTCATTAAAGTTTCCTTTTACTTTCCATTCAGCAAGAAGATCATTTGAATTCTTTTTACTTTCGGCAACATTCGGCTGGTCGAAAGCATTTATTCCCATTACCATACTTGCGGCGGCAGTAGCAACTTCCCATCGTAAATATTCGGCTCCAAGTGCAAGTCTATCTTTTATTTCAATTTTTACTACCGGGTGCATGGCTTTTTCAAGTTCGGCAATCTTATGCGCACCGGCTTTTGAATCATCGGTGGAAGTAAAAATATGCACAAAGACTCTGTCATTTGAATAGTTTGCCGGAACGCCAAGTTTTTCACTTTCTACGGGTAAAAGTCCCTTACCGGTTTTCCCGGTACTTTCTGCAATCAACTGCTCAACCCACAACCCAAATGAACCTATGGATTTTGACATAACAAAAGTAATTTTGTCTCTTCCAAGCTTGTAATTAATTCCTAAAAATGCTCCCAGACTTATACCCGGATTTACTTCTGCCGGTACAATAGGCCCGCAACTAAGCTGCATCAGGTATGCGTTATTTAAAATCTTCTTAATATCAATTCCAATTAATGCCATCGGTACAAGTCCGAAAAACGACAAAGCAGAATATCTTCCGCCGAATTCGACCGGGTTTTCAAATACGTGACGGAATTTTTGATCTGCAGCTTCTTTCGTCAATGAAGTTCCGGGATCGGTTATTGCGACAAAATGATCTCCTGCCGAAGCACCGACTGCCTTTTTTGTCTGCTCATAGAAATAATGATGAAAGCTTGAAGTTTCTAATGTTGTTCCCGATTTACTCGATACAATAAACAACGATTTACTCAAATCAATTTTTAATTCAATATCTTTAATTGCTACCGGATCGGTATTATCAAGGACAAACAATTCAGGGAAACCGGGCTTAGAGCCGAATGTCTCTTTTGAAACTTCCGGGCATAAACTGCTTCCGCCCATACCAAGCAATACGACATATTTATACTTAGCTGCCCGCACTTCCTTAACAAGTTGTTCTACTTCACCGGCTTTGCTTAAGAAATATTCAGCGCTATCCAGCCAGCCGAGTCTTATTTTTATTTCCTTCACCTGTTCAGAATTGGACGACCATAGATATGGATCTTTAGCGAACAAACGCTGCGATAATTGTTCTTCGTTAAGCGATTTATATGCTGCCGTTACTTCCGGCTTTGAACTACCATAGCTGATTAACTGTTTTCCTATACTTACTACTAATATTTCACTGCGTTTCAGGGCGATTGATTTCAACAGGTTATCGTAAGGTTCAATGAATTTTTGTACCGCTTCATTAAGAAGCTGCTTAGTTACAAAATCAATATCGATTCCAATTTGCTTTAAATTATATATAGTTTTAAGGGCTTCATCAACATCCTTTTCAATTGTATTCGCTTCAAGCTTTCCGTGACCGGCAAAAGCATCTATTGTCTCGTCCGGTAATGTATTGACAGTATCGGGACCGATTAATGGTTCAACATATTTAACATCATTATAAAGCGGATTTTTTGTGCTTGTACTTGCCCAAAGAGGACGTTGAACTTTTGCACTATGTTCAACTAATTTTCCCCACCTTTCTCCGCTGAAAATCTCTTTGAAGCTTTGATATGCAAGTTTGGCATTCGCTACTGCTGCTTTGCCGAAAAGCTGTTCGGGTCTTACTGAATTATTATCTATTTCACTTCCGGAAGGGGTTATAAGCTGTGAAAGCAATTGGTCTGTCAGAACATCTATACGGCTTAAGAAGAAGCTTGCAACCGACCTCAAATCTTTTACTGATTTATTTTCTGTAACACGACGTTCCAAAGCGTTTATATAAGCGTTTTCTACCGTTTCATAACTCCGGATTGAAAAAAGCAAAGTGATGTTAACATTTATTCCTTCATAAAGTACTTCTTCAATTGCAGCTACGCAAGCTTCCGTACCCGGGATTTTTATATAGCAATTCGGGCGGTTAACTTCCTTAAATAATCTTCTCGCTTCAGCTTTTGTTCCTTCAGGATCATTAGCCAAATACGGAGATACTTCAATGCTTACAAATCCGTCTACTCCATCCGATTCATCATAAACCGGACGAAGGATATCGCAGGCATCCTGCACGTCCTTTATAGTTAAAGCTTCATAAATTTCATGAACGCCTTTTTTTTGAGAGACTAATTGTCTTATCTGAGCATCATAATCTTTGCTTGAAGTAATAGCTTTATTGAATATACTTGGGTTAGAAGTTATACCGCGTAAACCCTGTTGAGTAACACGGTTTTTCAATTCGCCGTTTTTTATCTTTCCCCGTGTTAAGTTATCAAGCCAATAGCTTTGACCGTAATTTAATAATTCGTTTAAT
>PLNZ01000455.1:5137-13788 GCA_003142915.1 Ignavibacteriales bacterium
GAATTACTTATAAAATTACTAATGATAATATCAAAGCTGTGTAACCTATATCAATAATAATTATTAAATATTTATCTGCTTAATGACTGCATACCCGCGAGGATTAATTTCCGTAACGATTTCACAAAAGCAGATTTACTAAACGAACTATAAAATTCCCTAATTCCCATCTTGCAATGCTTAACCGCTATCCTCCAAAAACCCGGTAAGAAAAGCATTTGCGAAACATAAGGGAAAGAGAAGTCCTTTTTTGGATAACGTTGCTTATTAAACCATTAATGAGGAGGGCGGTAGTTAAACCGCCCTTAGTATATCATGGAATTACAGGAGTATTTAATTTTTTCAAATCGGCATGTAATTCTTTTTCGGTAAGGTGATGTTCGACTAACTTGCCGGAGAGATAAGCATCATAGGCGCTCATATCAAAGAAGCCGTGCCCGCTTAAGTTAAACAGGATAGTCTTATGTGTTCCTTCCTCCTTTGCTTTCAAAGCTTCTTTTATCACGCAGGCAATAGCATGAGTTGATTCGGGAGCCGGAATTATACCTTCTGTTCTTGCAAATTTTATGCCTGCATCAAAACATTCAAGCTGATGAAAATCCTGTGCCTCAATTAAATTATCCTTTAATAATTGGCTCACTAAAACTCCGGCGCCGTGGTAGCGCAATCCACCTGCGTGAATAGACTCGGGAATAAATGTATGACCAAGAGTGTACATGGGCATTAATGGAGTGAAACCGGCTGTATCACCAAAGTCATATCTAAATTGCCCTTTAGTAAGTTTTGGACATGAAGAAGGTTCTGCGGCAATACACCTGACATTTTTACCTTCACGGAAGTTTAATCCTAAAAATGGAAACGAAATTCCTGCAAAGTTTGATCCGCCGCCAAAGCAGCCGATCACAATATCCGGGAAATCATCAACCAATTCAAATTGTTTTATTGTTTCAAGTCCAATTACAGTCTGATGCATCAGAACATGGTTTAGCACACTGCCGAGAGCATATTTGGTATTGCCTGCAGTAACAGCTCTTTCAACAGCTTCTGAAATTGCAATACCAAGGCTCCCCGGTGAATTAGGATCTTCCGCAAGAATTTTTCTTCCTGATTCTGTTTTATCGGATGGAGAGGAGAATACTTTAGCTCCCCAGATATTCATCATAAATTTTCTATAAGGCTTTTGATCATAACTTACCTTAACCATATAAACTTCAAGGTCAATACCAAAAAGATTGCACGCAAAGCTTAATGCGCTTCCCCATTGCCCTGCACCTGTTTCAGTTGTTAATCTTTTAACTCCTTCTTTCATATTATAATATGCTTGAGGAACTGCAGTATTCGGTTTATGCGAGCCTGCAGGGCTGACTCCTTCATACTTATAATAGATTTTTGCAGGGGTATCTAAAAGCTTTTCAAATTCATACGCTCTAAAAAGAGGACTGGGGCGCCATATTTTATAAATATCTCTTACCTCTTCAGGAATGCCGATCCATCTTTCTTTGGATACTTCCTGTTTTATCAATTCCATAGGAAAGAGAGGCGCTAAATCCTGGGGCCCAATTGGCTGTTTTGTTCCAGGATGAAGTGACGGTAATGTTGGGTTCGGCATATCTGCCTGTATATTATACCAATTTTCGGGTATATCTTTTTCCGGTAATAAAATTTTTTTTAACTTTTCCATAGGTCCTAATTATTTGTTTGTAGAAATAGTGATTTATTTAAATATTATTTTAGGCGTACAGCTAAAAGTTTGAAGATTATAGAAAGATTTTTTGATCTTTCCTTCCGAAGTCAGATGTTTACTGAAACGGATGGCAAACTAATTTTTATCTTTAATTAATACGAATTAATACGAGTATTTTTAAGCTGCCTCAAACATAAAGAAAATTTGATTAAAAATATTCTATAAAACCGAATAATTCAAGAAACCGGGCTTTTCCCAGCCCTTCCTCAACATAGAAAATACCATCAAATCGGTATATTCTCCATTTAAATTTTGCCCTTCCCTTTTAATTCCTTCAAATGTAAAATGGAGCCTTTCGGGTATTGCTTTACTTCTTTCATTAACAACGGCGCATTTAATCACCACTCTGTTAAATTTCAAATTAAAAAAAGCATAACTTATACAAGATATGCAGGCCATAGTGGCGCGGTCAGAGGGGATTTAGGGGAGAGTTTATTCAAAATTGTGATATACTGAATGTTTTGCGTAAGGTGAATTCTATTATTTATTCCAAGTTCAATATTCGATCTTTTAATTTCCACATTCTTTCAATATTAAATTTTTCAAAGTTTTAATCCACATTGGATGTTCGTTTAAACTTTCTACAAGCTGAATCTTCTCTCCACCATGCTCATTAAAAAGTTTCTGATATTCAATCCCGATTTCAACTATCGTTTCAAGACAATCAGAAACAAAAGCCGGACTAAAAACCAGCAGTTTTTTTGCATTTTCCTTTGCTTTTTGAATAATTATTTTGTCCGTAAACGGTTCAAGCCAGTTTTTATCCAACCTTGATTGAAAACAGACAGTATACTTATCTTTTGAAATATTAAGCTTTTCTGCTAAAAGGCGGCTGGTTGCATAGCAGGCTGCTTTATAACAAAATTTGTTATCCTCAGTAATTTCATTTTCGCAGTTATGAACCGAACATTTTTTACCGTCAATATAAACTTTATCTACCTGCCTGACGGGCAAACCATGATAACTGAATAAAATATGATCAAATTCATCTATATTATATTTTTTTGCTATTTCAACAAACGAATTTATAAAATCTTCATTATCATAAAATTGACCGGTGAATTTTATTTCGGGAATCACCCACCACTTGCTGATTATTTTCATCGCTTTTTCAATCACCGAGCCGGCAGAGGCTGAAGCGTATTGTGGAAACATTGGAATGATAATTAACTTTTCATACTGCTTTTTTCTCATCTTTTCCAGCACAGCATCCATTGATGGATTCCGGTATCTCATCGCAAGCTCCACATCATATTCACTACCTAGTTCATTTTGCAGCATTTCTTTAACTTTTTTCCCATAAATTAATAGAGGTGATCCGTTTTCTGTCCACAATTGCTTATAAATGTTAGCTGATTTAGGCGATCTGAAAGGAACAATTATTATATTCACCAAAATTTTTCTAAGAAGCCAGGGTAAATCTATTACGCGCGGATCGTTTAAAAACTCAAAAAAATATTTCCTTACATCGGAAACAGATGGGCTATCGGGCGTACCCAAATTTACAAGCAACACGCCGGTTTTTGATTTCATAATTTTTCCGGTTTTATTTCAGATAACAAATACTTTTGCGATATCAACCAGTAATGACGGCTGATTTATAAGCGCTGTTGTAAAGAGCCTCCCCAAACTTCTTTTAGATTTAGGGACTTTATTGAATGAATGCGCTATTTTATTAAATTTATCATCCTTGAAGTTATAAATCCCATTTTTAATTCTTTCAAAAGTCTCATGGCGTTTACCAAGTCTTTCATGCCACGCATTGTCATAGGTGAATATATGATCCGGTTTATTCATCCTAATTGCTTCACCTGCAATTCTTCCGGCAATACTTCCGCCAATCATACCGCTTGCAATACCGCCGCCGCTTAGAGGATTTACTTGCCTGGCGGCATCCCCGGTAAGCATAATTCCCAATGCAGATATTTTATCAAGAGTAACAGTACCGGGTACTCCACCGGCAATTGAAGTAAGCACGGGAGCATCGGGATAGTTCTTCATCATAAAATTATTTAAATAAGATAAAGCCGATCTGTTTTTACCAATCATCCCACTTACACCAAGTCCTATATTCGCAATATTTTTCCCTTTTGGGAATATCCAGAAATAACCGCCCGGTGCATAATTTTCACCAAAATAAAAGTATAATGTATTGGGATCTAAATTTATATTAGATGCGGTAATTTGTACACAGCACTCCATATCCCGGAAGTGAATGTATGTTTTCAATCCTGCCCACCTTCCGACCCTCGACTCTACGCCGTCGGCGCCAATAACAATTTTCGATCTGATTTCCTTTTGCTCTCCCCGGTATTGGTATTTAACCCCGGCAACTTTATCATCGTCAATTATTAATCCGTTAACGTATGCGCGAGTTAAAATTTCTGCTCCGGCATTTGCGGCAGTTTTTGCAAGTTCATAATCAAATATCCTGCGTTCAAGCACGTAACCCGCATCATCAAATTCAATGATCACTTCGGTGCCGTCCGGAGAATTTAGAGAGAATTTACCTATATGGGCAGCAATCCATTTCTCATCAGATGGAATAAATTCTTCAACACCGGCTTTACTTATTGCCTCGCCGCAGCGGACGGGATATCCCACATCCCTGTCTTTCTCGAGCATTAAAACAGAAACTCCCTGCTCTGCTGCAAATCTTGCTGCTATTGATCCCGCAGGCCCTGCTCCCACAACAATTATATCATAGTTTGTTTTCATTTTCAAATTGTTCGACAGCGTTTAATTCCCAGAGTCGTAATTTGCCACTAACAAAAAAATATATTTTAACTGTTTCGACTGTCTTGCTCTAACGATAAATAAAGGGTTATATTAATATTCCTTCACGATTAAATCTTATGACTTCAATAGGACAACTCCAGACACACTTAGAGCAGTTTGTACACCGTTCATCAATGATGTAAATTTCAGCTTCCTTAAGCTCAATTGCATCTTCCGGGCAAATGCCTACGCAGCATCCGCAAAAATCACATTTATCCGGAAGTATTTCTATCATTAATCTGCCGGTACTTGCCTGTCGATACATAATTACATTCTAATATTTCTAAAACTCAATTAAGGTTTTTAATAAATACATACAAAATATATTTATATTACTACAAAAAAATGTTATCTAAATCTCTAAGATTCAATTTCCGCCTGATTCTTGTTTAACAAAATTTTTTCCTTTTCAAGCACCGAATTTAACTTAGCCAGTTCAAACTTTTCTTCTTCTGTTGATGCCGCTTCAGCTTTTTTGAAATTATTTTGGATCAGGTAATTTATTTTTTCTACTTTAAATTTTATTACGGTATCTTTTGCAGTTTTTTGAAGGCTTATTTCAGAATCTTCTCCGGGACGAATATCATCCCAGTTTTTACTGATTGCATATTTATCAAAAACCAATTCACGCACATACAATTGAAGTTCTTCTTCTTTTATTTTATCAATCAAGGCGCTTGTAATAATTTCTTCACCGTTTTCCAAAGCGCTGTAAACAATTTCAGCCAATTGAATATGCCTGCCTATAATAAATTCATCAATTGGGATTTGATTGGCAATAAACTTAGCAACTTCTTCATTGCCCTTGAAAAGGATGCCTATAACCTCTGCCTCCGTATTATATCCTACAAGTGTCGTGTTATTTGAATTTTCAGCCGAATCAACCTCATTTTTCTTTAACAGTTCTCTATCTCTGTTACTCTCTTCATTAGTCAATTGTCTTCTTGAAGCGGAAATTGCTTTTTCAAGTTCTGTCTCAAGAAGCTTCTCCCTGAGATTAAATTTTTTTGCTATCGTTTTAATATAGAGGCTTCTTTTTATATCATCACTTAGGATAGCAATGGGTTTCACAAGCTCTCTTATCGCATTGGCAGTTTTGGATGCATCTTCAAACATTCCCTGAGACTCATAAAAAGCAGTCTGATATTCCAAAAAGTTTTGAGCTTTTTTAATTACATCATCAAATTTTTCAGGGCCGAAATTATTCACATACGAATCAGGATCTTCGCCGGCAGGCAAAGAGGCAATTTTAATTTCCATATCTTTCCTGAGAAGCAGTTCAATACTCCTCATAGAAGCTTTTATCCCGGCAGTATCGGCATCAAATAACAGGACGACATTCTTTGTGTAACGCGAAAGCAGTTGAACCTGCTCTTCCGTAAGGGCTGTACCGGAAACAGCCACGACATTTTTAATTCCCGCCTGGTGTAAAGAAATTAAATCCATATAGCCTTCGACAAGGATTGCCTTATCGAGTTTGCGTATATCATCTTTTGCAAATGACAGACCGTATAAAATTCTTCCCTTGACATAAATAATTGACTCAGGCGAATTCAAATACTTTGCATTATTATCATCTTTGCCTTCTAAAATTCTGCCGGCAAATGCAACAACCCTTCCATTGGGAGAAAAAATCGGGAAAATTATTCGTCCTGAAAATCTATCATACAATCTTCCGTCCTTACCCTGTCCAATAAGTCCCAAAGAAATTGCTCTTTCCAGATCAAGTTTCTTCTCTTGTGCATAAGAGACAAAGTTATCCCAACCGGATAATGAATATCCCAATCCGAAAGCACGCATAGTCTGAAGCTTTACTTTCCTTTTTTGAAAATATTCGCGTGCAATTTCTCCGTTGGAAGAATTTAAGAGATTATTCGAGAAGAACTTTGCCGCTTCAGTATTCAGATCATATAGTATTTCCTGCTCGGTTTGTCTTTCAGATGAATCTTTTTCATCAACATCTATATTAATCCCATACCTGCGAGCCATTTCCTGCACAGACTCAATGAAGGATATTTTTTCATACTCCATTATGAATTTGAAGACATTTCCTCCTGAATGGCAGCCGAAGCAATGATATATTTGCTTATCCTCACTTACAGTAAATGAAGGAGTTTTTTCATTGTGGAATGGGCAAAGCCCAATATAATTTTTCCCCCTTTTTCTTAATTGAACATATTCCGAAATTACATCTACAATATTGGCAGCGGATCGTACTTCTTCAATTTTATTTTCGGATATTCTCATAATTAATCAATAAAAACAATAACGATTCTAAAAATAATTGCAATTACAATTTAATATGTATTTTAACTCACTCAACTAATTTAATAAAAATAGATGATAAGATATTTATGTTATTTTTGTGAGAATAGGTCAGTCACTATAAAGATAATATGCTATTAGTGTTTTTAAAAAGACCCTGATTTCGGAAACCATACATTATATTAAAATAAAAATATTTAAATTTCCTTTTAAGGATTTTCCCTGGTTAAATGGAAAGTGACTCAAAAGATTACTTTATATTTGCGTTCATCTTTGCATTTTACATATTAGTGTTATTTAATAAAATGTTCATTACAAAAGAGTGGATACCGGTGTTATATTACATTGATAATACGAAAGACTATAAATGTTTGAACCCATAAAAGACGCCAAAAAATATTGTAATAGCTTAACTAAATACTCGCGTTATAAGACGAGAGAAGTTTATATAGGCGATATACCTTTAGGCGGTAATAATCCTATAAGGATTCAATCCATGACTACCACGGACACTATGGATACAAAGACAACCGTTGAGCAGACAATCAGAATGGTTGATTCCGGGTGTGACTATGTAAGGATAACCGCTCCTAGTAAACTTGAGGCTCAAAATCTTGAGCAAATAAAAAAAGAATTACGAAAAATGGGTTATAATGTTCCCCTTATAGCAGATATTCACTTCACTCCAAACGCCGCTGAAATTGCAGCAAGAATTGTTGAAAAAGTCCGTGTTAACCCGGGAAATTATATTGACAGGAAAAAATTCCAGATAATAGAATATACAGATAATGATTATAATTCCGAAATTGAAAAAATAAGAGAAAGATTTTCACCGCTTGTAAAGATTTGTAAAGAATACGGAACTGCAATGAGGATAGGAACAAATCATGGTTCCCTTTCCGATAGGGTTATGAGCCGGTATGGTGATACACCTCTTGGAATGATAGAATCTGCTTTGGAATTTGTACGTATTTGTGAAGAACACTCTTATTATAATATTGTTCTTTCTATGAAAGCAAGCAATCCTCAAATAATGGTTCAGGCATACAGGCTTCTAATTCAAAAAATGGAAGCCGAAGGAATGAATTATCCACTGCACATCGGGGTAACTGAAGCAGGCGGAGGGGAAGACGGCAGAATAAAGTCTGCTGTAGGAATCGGTACTTTGCTTGAAGATGGAATCGGAGATACTGTAAGAGTTTCACTCACAGAAGACCCCGAATTTGAGGCGCCCGTTGCTATCCAATTAGTAAACAGATATAAAGAAAGAACAAATCATAAGCCAATCAATCCGGTTAAGGAAATTCCTTATAATCCATTTAATTATACAAGACGCCACACTTTTGATATTTATAATATTGGCGGACAAAATGTTCCCAGAGTTATAACTGATTTCGGAAAAAACGGTATTAATGTTTATAATGATCTTTCCGCCGTTGGATATTACTATGATTCTGTCCCGGATAAATGGAACATCAGTGACGGCGCACCGGATTTTATTTACCTGGGAGAAAATGAAGCGCCTTTCGAATTACCGAACGGGTTAAGAGCTATATATGATTATAAATTCTGGGCAGGAAAAAAGAACAATTCAGACAGTTTCCCTTTATTTTCAATCAATGAATATTCACAATCAAATAGAAGATCCCAAATATTAAACTTTGTTGCCGGAAATATTAATAGTTTAAATGATGACATTCTTAACTTAATTAAAGTCGATAAAACAGCAGCAATTATATTGGAAACAGATAACGCGCATGGTATGCCCGAACAGAGAAGGGTTTTTATTGATTTAATTTCCAAAAATATTACTAATCCCGTTATTATAAAAAGAAATTATAATAGTTTAAGTTTTGATGAATTA
>PLNZ01000346.1 GCA_003142915.1 Ignavibacteriales bacterium
AAACTCTCAAACAGTCACTTCATAAAAATTTCCTTCCCGAAGGAGTTTAAGGGATATCTTATTTATGTCGGCTAGGTTGCAATCGATGGCGTAAGTATGACAGTTGCGGAATTAGAAGAAGATAATTTCTCAATTGGAGTTATCCCGCATACTTGGGAAGAAACAATATTTGCGGTAAAGAATCCTGGCGATATAGTAAACCTTGAATTTGATGTTCTCGGTAAATATGTTGAAAGAATAATGCAAGGCAAAGCAAGCGATTCAGGTGTTATCAGTAATGGCTAACTTGTAAAAATTAAGCTTGATGAAAAGAATAGAACAAAAAGTCTTAAAATTTATTGATGAAAAAGATTTAGTAGAAAAGAATGATAAGATTCTTGTTGCATTAAGCGGAGGGCCGGATTCTGTCTTTTTACTTCACTTTTTGTTGAAATTTAGAAAAAGATACGCTATTGAAGTTGGCGCGGTACACATAAATCATATGATAAGGGGCAAATCTGCTAATGAAGATGAGGAATTTTGCCGCAAACTTTCTGTAAATTTGAATATTGAATTTCTATCCGTACAAAAGGATGTAAAATCATTTGCGAAACTGCATAAATTTTCGATCGAAGAAGCCGGAAGAGTTATTCGCTATAAGGAATTTGATAAGGCATTAAAACACATAGGTTTTAAGAAAATAGCAACAGCTCACAATTGCAGCGATAATGCTGAAACCGTGCTTTTAAATTTAATAAAAGGAACCGGGATAAAAGGAATTTCTGGAATTCCGCCTAAACGCGGCAATATTATCCGTCCGATTCTTAGTCTGAAAAAAGAAGAAATCCTGGAATATTTAAATAATTATGGAATCAGTTTCAGGATTGATGAATCTAATTTGCAGACGGATTATGAAAGAAACTTTCTTAGAAAAGAGATTATACCTTTAATAAAGAAAAAGCTGAATCCTGATTTTGAAAATGCAGTTTTCCATTCATCTGAAATATTTTCCGGGTTATCTGTTTTGTTGAACTCTCAGATTAGAGGAAAATTAAAGGAAACAGTTAAGATTACAGATGAAGGATTAAAAATAAACGTTAGTGATTTTGACAAAGTCGATGATAAATTAAAGAACTACCTGATTAAACGGGCGGTTGAAGAACATTTTAAAACTCGACTTACATTTAGAGATATTAAGAATATTAAATCGCTCTTTGAAAAAAAATCCGGTAAGAGTATTAGTCTTGCTGATAATCTTACAGTAGCTAGAGAAAGACAATTTGTTATTGTTTCTTATACGGATAAGAATGTGCCTTTTAAGCCTTTATCTCTGGTTGAAGGCGATGCGGTAAAAATAAATGATAAAACATTATTTATATTACCTGTTGTAGAGACTCCAAAAAAGTTTTCAGGTGATAAATTAAGGGAATACATTTCCGCTGATAAAATATCAGGTAATTTTTGCCTTAGAAGATGGAAGGTGGGTGATAAATTTTCCCCGCTGGGTTTAAAAGGCACAAAAAAAATATCTGATTTTCTTAATGAGCAGAAAATTTCATCATCAAAAAAGAAGGAGCAGTTAATTCTTACTAATAAAGGACAAATTGTTTGGGTATTAGGTCTTAGATTAGATGAACGATTTAAAATTACTAATTATACTAAAAAAGTTATTGAGTTATGCTTGAAATAAAAAATAGGATACAAGCGTCAATTGCTCTGGGAGAAGATAAAATTTTAATAGGTACCGATACTTTTATTCCATTAATTAAAGAAGAAGAGATTCAACAAAGAACCCGGGAACTTGGAAAACAAATATCAATTGATTATGCTTCAAAGACCCCTGTTTTTATAGGTGTTCTTAACGGTGCATTTCTATTTTTATCTGATCTTATTAAGAATGTTACAATCGATTGCGAAGTTGACTTTTTTAAACTTTCAAGTTATGGAGACGGGAAAATCACGTCCGGTAGAGTTAAAATGCTGAAGGAACTAAGTTGTAATGTATCCGGTAGAAATATCTTAATAGTTGAAGATATTGTGGATTCAGGGCTCTCAATGAAATTTATCGAAGAATTAATAGCCCCTCATAAACCGGCCAGCATGAAGATAGCTTCCTTGTTGGTAAAACCAAATAGTCTTAAATATAATGTAAAAATTGATTATATTGGCTTTAAAATTCCCAGCAAGTTTGTAATCGGCTATGGTTTGGATTATGCTCAGAAGTACAGAAATTTAAAAAGTATATACGTCTTAAGTGAATAAAATTAAGTTTAATTAAAAAAGAAACAAAAAAAATAATATATATAATATATGGCGGACAATAACGACAAAAAACAAACTCCCCAAAATCCTAAAAAAAATGGGGGCCCTAACAGGCCTGATGAAAATTTTGATTGGTCCAAAATCATAAGAATGGTTTTTGGCTGGGGCGCAGTAATTGTAGCTTTTGTTATTATTCTGCAATTATTTAAAACTAATTCTACAAATTATGTAGATATCCAATATCTTCAATATGAAAAGCTTTTGAATGATGACCAAATACTTAAGTCAACAATCACCAAATCCGATGCTAATGATTATTACTTCAAAGCTGAATTAAAAGCCCAGGAAAACGTTACTATAAATGGTAAAGATGTTCCTGTTAAATTTATTTCTGTTTATATACCTGAACCAATTCTTAAGGATCAGGAAGCTGTATGGAAAAGTAAGAATATCAATTATACGTTTGATAAAGAATCTAATGAATGGATGGGTATTTTGATAAGTTTCCTTCCATGGATAGCTATTTTTGCGGTCTGGTTCATAATAATGAGACGTATGCAGGGAGGAGGAGGGGGAACTCGCGGTATTTTTTCTTTTGGCAAAAGTAAAGCAAAGCTCATTTCGCAATCTGCTCAAAAAATTACTTTTAGAGATGTTGCGGGCGCTGATGAAGCGAAGATGGAACTTCATGAAATAATAGAATTTCTTAAAGAACCAATTAAATTTCAGAAACTCGGTGGAAAGATTCCGAGAGGAGTATTGCTTTTAGGACCTCCAGGAACAGGTAAAACTCTTTTGGCGCGAGCTGTTGCAGGCGAATCAGGTGTTCCTTTCTTTTCTATAAGTGGCGCCGATTTTGTTGAAATGTTTGTTGGTGTTGGAGCCAGCCGCGTCCGGGACTTATTCGAGCAAGGGAAAAAGAATGCTCCCTGTATTATTTTTATTGATGAAATTGATGCTGTCGGCAGGCACCGTGGAGCTGGTTTAGGCGGAGGACATGATGAAAGAGAACAAACTCTTAATCAGCTTTTGGTTGAGATGGACGGGTTCGAACAAAACAGTGGTGTAATTATTATTGCTGCTACTAACCGTCCGGATGTTCTTGATCCTGCGTTATTGAGACCGGGAAGATTTGACAGGCAGGTTGTTGTAGATCGCCCTGATGTTAAGGGCCGCGAAGGTATTCTTAAGGTTCATACTAGAAATATCCCGCTGGAATCTACGGTAAATCTTGAAGTACTTGCAAAAGGTACACCGGGTTTAGCAGGCGCTGATCTTGCTAATCTTGTAAATGAAGCAGCGCTGCTTGCTGCAAGGAAGGATAAGAAAAAAGTTGAGATGGTAGACTTTGAAGAAGCCAAAGATAAAGTAATGATGGGAATGGAGAGAAAAAGTCTTATTATTTCAGAAGAAGAAAAGAAAACTACTTCTTATCATGAAATTGGTCATGTACTTGTAGCTCGCATGCTCCCCGAAGCGGATCCGGTTCATAAAGTAACAATAATTCCCCGCGGAAGGGCGCTTGGTGTAACAAGTTATCTGCCGTTGGATGAAAAACACACTTATTCTAAAGAATATCTTGAAGCAGTAATTACGTATGCTCTTGGAGGCCGGGCAGCTGAAAAATTAATCTTTAACCACTTTACTACCGGTGCAGGCAATGATATTGAAAAAGCTACTAATATTGCCAGAAAGATGGTATGTGAGTGGGGGATGAGTGATAAACTTGGTCCGTTAAGTTATGGCGCTAAGGAAGAAGAAATTTTCCTCGGCAGGGAAATTCAGAGGCACAGAGATTATAGTGAAAAAACAGCTATTGATATTGATGATGAAATTAGGGAAATTGTAAATTCTTGTATGGGAAGAGCTGAAAAAATACTGAAAGAGAATATCGATGTTCTTCACAAACTCTCAAAAGAACTTCTTGAAAGAGAAATTTTGGATTCAGAGGAGATTGATAAGCTAATTCGTGGTGAGGAACTGCCGCCTCTTAAAAAAGAAGGNNTGAAACTATTAACTACAAAGATGAATTAGTAAGGAAACTGATTCATCTTTGTTCGCTTTCGATTCCTATCATTGTTTATTTTATTCCTCGTACGGTTTCAATTACTATATTAAGCTGTCTAACTGCGGCGGCAATAGTACTGGATCTTTCAAGGTATATTTATCATCCGGTAGCAAAGATGTTTTATGCCTTTTTTGGTTTCCTTTTAAGAAAGCATGAAGTCGATAATAAGAAAAAGAATCTGAACGGCGCGACTTATGTCTTTATCTCAGCATTAATATGTGTGATAATATTTCCTAAAATTTTATTTCTTACGGGCTTTACTATTTTAATTATCAGCGACTCATCAGCGGCGCTCATCGGCAGAAAATTTGGAAAGCATAAATTTTTAGCAAAAAGTCTGGAAGGAACTCTGGCATTTTTTGTAAGTGGCAGCATAGTAGTCTTATTTACACCTAAGATAAATCATCAATTAACCGAGTATTTAATAGGAATAATTGCCGCTGCTGTTGGGGCAATAGTGGAGAATATTTCTTTCGGTTTTGCTGATGATAACTTATCAATTCCACTCTCCACGGGATTTACAATGTGGGGCCTTTACCTGCTGATATTGCCTCATTTGCAGCTTGTTTTGTCGAATGTTCCTCAATAAAATTATCTAAAATCATTCATTCCTATTTATCAAGCACTTCAGCAAGACCCTGTGGTAAAATATAATTTGGAAAATCTTTCTTTATTTTCATTGTATAAATTTTAGCCCGGTCTATTTTATCAAACTGCATTTCATATAATGCCCTGCGTGCAAGCATTGAGCCAACTGTCTGTTCAATGAAGTTAATGTAATCAGTTCTCTCTTTTGGAAATCGGATTGTGAAATTTGGATCAGGTGCGGGAATATAATTATTTCCTTTTACCACTTTAAATAAAAATAAGCCTGGAACAAGAGTATATCCTGATGGTAATGTGAACTCACCTTTTTGCATTTCATTTTCAAATAATTCCGGAGCAATATAAAAATCACCGTTATTAATATTAGTGCCGACAAGATCAGTCAATATTTTCCGGTAATATACTTCCAGAAGGTTTGGATCAAATTTATCATTGCTTTCAAAAGGGGCTACAGCAGTTAAAAAATTATTTACATCTGTGCGCATCCCGCTAAAAAGCTTTGGGTGATTATTATCTAATTGATGATAGTACCATGAACGTCTTAGTAGTTCTTTATCAACAACGGTAACATCCGGACGGAAATTTTCAACATATTGAAAATAATATGAAGAAGCTACAAGGTAATCCCATTCGTAACTAAACAGGACTGAATTCTTACTGCATGAATTCAGAATGTTTTTGGTATAATCTTCAAAAGTAAAAACATCGCTTTGATTTACTTCTGCAAAATTAAAGTAAATTTGCAAAATAAGGAATACTGCGATCAGGGAAACTGAAGTAATATAAGGATGCTTTGCATGTTTCAGCAGTGTTAAAATTTGTACAATTCCGAAAACTATAAAGAAGGCTAAAGCAATATAGGCAAGTAAAAAGTAGGAGTCGATGTCATGTATATCATAGTTAATAGCGTAAGAAACCGTAAAAAGGAAAAGAATGCCTGCGAAAATGAAAAATTTTCTTGCAGTGAAAAAAGATGTGATTAAACCCACTATACAGATGAATGAATTGACTAAATATTCCGAAGGCAAATTATTAATAAAATACAGGAACTGCTTTTCCGCTGCTGCCATAGATGAGAATAACCAAACGTGATACTGGTTGCCTTCAACATGGCGTAGTATTTTGGCTAATGTATCAGGGTTACTCCAATTTAAAATGGGATTTTGTACTGTGCGAATTGGCAAATAAGAATAGAATAAGATCAAGGTCGGTATGAATACAATAAACATTAATCCGATTCTTTGATAGCTTATTTTATTGAATTTATATTTTTCAAAGTAGAGATAAGCGGCAGCTGGAATTAAAAATATAGTTGTCATGTGGTTGGAAAATCCTAATGCCAGGAAGAGAGCAAAAAGCATCCACGGATTGAAGAATTTCAATTCAGCCGGGTTATCTTTACGTAAATAAGCTTTCAATAAAAATAAGATTATTAAGTTAAACAAGAATAGTTGAAGCGAATATACCTCGACAGATGTACCCTGAATCCAAAATGTCTTACTGAAGCCAAGTATTAATCCGCCAAAAACCGCGCTTAGATATTTCTTTATTTCAGGTATCTCATATTTACTTGTCTCAACCTTAGTGACTCTGCCCGATGGTTTTTTATTTTTTGTTCTCTGCTTTCCCTGTATTAATAATTTTTTAGGTACAAACTCTTTTACATTGTCAAGAACCAGTTTTGCCGTATAAACAAAAACCATAACAGCAAGACTGCACCAGACAGCGGTAAGTAAATTTAGCTGATATATCTTTCTTAAATGCAGCGGCATCAAATAGAACAAATGACCAAGTAATGTAAATAACGGATATCCTGTTGGATGTGCTATCCCAAGTTTTGCTTGTACTGTCGCCAGTTCACCGGTATCTATTTCAACTACACTCGGCGCAAGAGTAAAAAGGTAAAAAACAAAAACAAATAAACCCGTCAGGAAGGAATAAAATTTTTTTATAAACTTTAACATTAATCTATTTTAGATATTTTTCAAAGATTGAGTGGTTAAATTTAACAATTTTAGAGAGATATCTTCTGAATTCATCGGTTGTGCTAAAATTCATCCTTCTTGATAAAATAAAAATTTTTTCTTCATTTAAAACAAGAGTTGAAGAAGTGCTGTTGAAAATTACTTGGTTTGTTAATTCCATATCTTTTAGAAATAGAAAATTATTTTTTAGATTGTCCAAATCATGATACCCATTATTGTGCTTTATCAACAATGAAATAATCTGATCTACTCTTTTGCCTTTATATTTAGAAAAATATTTTTTATTCGATAACAAAATAAATTGAATGAGAAACTCTATATCTGTTATTCCGCCGCCGCTTTTCTTAATATTAAAGCTATTCGCCATAGAAGCGCCGTAATGCGGAATAAGCTTCTTCCTCATGTCCGATATATCAAGTTTTAGACTTTGCTCTTCCAGCCCGTCTATCTTTAGTTTTATTGTTTTAAGCAGCCTGTTGATAATATTTTTATTGCCTGCAACAAAATTCATCTTACAAAAGGCTTGTAGTTCCCATGTCCTTGCCCTTGTAAGGATATAATTCTTATAACTCTGTAAATCCCAGACAAGCAGACTGCTTTTCCCTTCGGGGCGAAGCCTGCAATCTACATCAAAAGGTTTAAAGTTCTCTTTAAGCTTTAGAAATAAAGACTGAAAATTATTTTGAATTTTGGGATAACGGTCTAAGTTATCAACAATAAAAATTAAATCGATATCCGATGCAAAAGTCATTTCTCCTGCTCCAAGACTGCCAAGGGCGGCAATTGCATATTCGGATCCGTTAATCACCGAATTTAATATTTTACTTGCTGTTGATGTTATAACCTGGTTAAAATATTTTTTAAAAGTTTTGAGAATCGTGATAGATGAAATAAGCCCTAAGGAATACTGTATGCATTCAACAAATAAAATCTTTTTAGTAGTAAAATCCTGTCCGGATGAATTTCCGTCAGCAAAATTTTTATATGAAATGTTTTCAAAAACTTTCTTTGTTAAAAAATATTCCCTCAAATCATCATTCTCAGCAAAAAGATCAATTGACAGTTGAGAGAATTCACATAGCTGAAGAAATAAATTAAAGAATTTATTGTTTTCAAATTCCTTGTACCAGATAGAAGGAAAAGAAGCGCCTCTTATAACGCGAATAAAATTTTGCAGTACTTTATCTGGATCATAAGAATGTTCCAAATACTTTATTAATGATGGTTCAATTTTATGAAAATTATCGATAGAGCTCTTATCAAATTGCGTCTGTCCCTGCAGATCTGTACCCTTACGAAGAAATTGCAGGTTGCTGAATGCTCTGGTCTTATTCTTAAATTTTATTTCCGTAATTTTGTCATCTTTTTTACCTGATGCAGATTTAATTCCCATTATAGAATTATAGATTTTCAGTACGGATTTCCTATTTTCCGATACGGCATTTCTAAATTCGAAAGGACTTTTGTAGCCTAAAAATGAGGAAAGCCGGTGCAGTAGTTCTCCTTCCTGTGGGATAGTATGAGTTTGAGAATCACTCATCAATTGAAGATAATGCTCAATACGACGGTATAAAATATATGAGCTTAAAAGGTTCTTAGCTTCGGATTCGGAAAGTAAATTTACCGACTGAAGATTTTTAATTGCTTCAATAGTATTAGGTGTTCTTAAAAAATGATTCCTTCCTCCGTTTAAAAGCTGTAACGCCTGCACTGCAAATTCTATATCACGTATTCCGCCGGGAATCAATTTGATATTCTCTTTATTATCAAGTTTCTTTTCAATTTCAGCTTTCAATTTTTTAATTTGTTCTATCGGTGATGTGGAAAAAGAAAGTGGATAAATAAAGTTCTGTATATAGGAAGAAAAATTTTCGTATAGAGAATGGCTCCCGGCTATAAAGTCCATTTTTATAAGCATTTGCCGTTCCCAATCTTCCCCTCGGCTTTCATAATAATCTAAATATTCACTTAATTCCCTGCATAAGGGAGATGTTTTTCCATCGGGTCTCAGTCTGAAATCTATTCTGTATATGTAACCTAAGCTTGTAATTGAAGAAGCGCTTTCAATAAAAAGATAAGTTGCTTCGGTAAGAATTTCATTATAAGTTTTTTTATTTGTTAATAATGTGTTTTTATCGTAAAAAATAATTAAGTCTATATCGGAGCTGTAATTTAATTCGTGGCCCCCGAGTTTACCTAAGGCGATTAGACAAAATTTCCTTCTAGGGTTTTTTAGCGAATGTTTATTCAATATTTCATTATAACATAATTCAAATAGTTGGGCAGCAATAGCTTTAGATAATGCAGTTAGTTCTTCGGTTATTTCAAGCAAATTTGCTTTGTGCAGTATGTCTTTGACACCAATTCTTAATGTTTCTTTTCGTTTTAATCCTCTTAGTGAGTTCACTTTTGCTTTAAAAGATTTAAATGAAGAAATAGTGGTCTTAACTAAAGAAGCGGATTTAGAAATGTCCAACTTGTAATCAAGTGTTGAAGGATTAGCAACCCAGTAAAAATATTCAGGATTCCTTACAAAAACATCGGTTAAATAATTACTATTTGCCGCAACTGACACAAGGATTTCAATATAATTAGGATATTTAATGCATTCCATAAGCAAAGTTATCTTATCATACATGCTTAAAAGTATTCTAAGCAGATTTGATTCGGAGCTGAAAGTAAAAAAATAAGATGATATTTCGGATTCAAATGAGCGAATTATTTCTTCAAACAAGTCCGGTGATATAAATCCGGCAGTCTGATCGACTAATTTATTAATAAATTCTTGAGAGAGTTTATAATTTTTCTTTAAAGTCACAATAACAAAAATATTTTAATAAAGTAATTTTACACTAATATTTAGTGATTTTAAATAGAACTGTTATTTTATGAAGAAATCTTTTACAAGTGAGGGCTTTCCTGCAAAATAAGGACTAAAATCCACCAATTAAAGTGTTTTGGTGTGAATCTTCTTAAATTGCATTTCAGGGCGTCAATGGTTAATTTTAAATTCAATTTATCCAATAGAGAGTAATTATAAATGAAAAATTTAATCAAAGCGATTTTCGGCGATAAACAAACAAAAGATCTGAAAAAGCTTTGGCCTATAGTTGATGAAATAAATGAAGAATACGAAAAGATAAAAAATCTATCAGACGACGAACTCAAGGCAAAAACACAGGAATTTAAAGAAAGAATTCAAAATCACACTGCAGAATTAAGACAAAAGGTAGAAGAAACACAGGCTAAGCTTCAATCCAATGAAGAAATTGATATGCATTCTATATATGCCGAGCTTGATAAGCTGGAGGAAGAGCTTGATGATAAATATGAAGAAATTCTAGATGAAATTCTTCCCGAAGCGTTCGCTGTTGTTAAGTTAACTTGCCAGAAACTTGTTGGCAAAAGCTGGACTGTCGCGGGCAATAAAACTACTTGGGATATGGTGCCTTATGATGTTCAGCTTATTGGTGGAATCGTTCTGCATCAGGGAAGAATTGCCGAAATGGCAACAGGTGAAGGTAAAACATTAGTGGCTACGCTTCCTATTTATCTAAATGCTTTAACCGAAAGAGGCGTTCATCTTGTTACCGTGAATGATTATCTGGCATTACGCGACAGCGAATGGATGGGAGAAATCTATAAATTTCACGGTTTAACTGTCGGTGTTATTCTTAATACAATGGATCCTGAAGAAAGGAAAAAGTATTATAATTCCGATATAACCTATGGTACAAATAATGAATTTGGCTTCGATTATCTGCGAGATAATATGTCTGTTGAAAAAGACTTCCAGGTTCAACGTAAGCATAATTATGCTATTGTTGATGAAGTTGATTCAGTTTTAATTGATGAGGCAAGAACCCCTTTGATTATTTCGGGTCCGGTTGAAACCGATGACCAGAAATTTGATGAAATGAAACCGAGAGTTGAAAGGCTTTACAGGCTCCAGTCCAACTTCGTTGCAAAGATTGTGCAGGAAGCAGAAGACTTGTTAAATAGCTATGGTAAAGACAGTCAGAATCAAGCCGGTGTTTTACTGCTCAGAGCTTATAGAGGATTACCTAAGAATAATAAGCTTTCTAAAGTTTTAAGCGACCCTGCTAACAAAAAGCTTGTCCAAGCTACAGAAATGGAATTCCTTCGCGAAAAAGCTAAAAACATGTACATTATTGATGATGAGTTGTACTTCGCAATAGATGAGAAAAATAATACTATAGACCTTACTGAAAAAGGTAGAGAGGAGCTTGCCAGGGGAAGCGGAATGGAAAAAGATTTCTTCATCATTCCTGATCTCGGTCTGGAAATAAGTAAATTGGAGCATGATGAAACTCTAACTGAAGAACAAAAGATTAAAAAGAAAGACATTCTTTATAACCGTTATTCGGAAAGCAGCGACAGAATCCATACAATCCATCAATTATTGAAAGCCTATACTCTATTTGAAAAAGATGATGAGTATGTAATTACTGAAGATGGGAAAATCGCTATTGTTGATGAATTTACCGGTCGTGTCCTTCCTGGTAGAAGATATTCTGATGGCTTGCATCAGGCAATTGAAGCTAAGGAAAATGTTAAAGTTGAAAAAGATACACAAACATTAGCTACAATAACTCTTCAAAATTATTTCAGAATGTATAAAAAGCTTGCCGGAATGACGGGTACTGCGGAAACCGAAGAAGCAGAGTTCTATGAGATTTATAAGCTTGAAGTCGTTGTCGCCCCGACAAACAAAGATGTAGTACGGAAAGACGAAGATGATGCAATCTATAAAACCAGGCGTGAAAAGCTTAATGCAGCAATCAATCAGATTGAACAATTGCGTAAAGAAGGACGGCCGGTTCTGGTTGGAACTACTTCAGTTGAAGTATCGGAAACGATAAGCCGAATGTTGAAAAGAAAAAGCGTTCCGCATAATGTATTAAATGCCAAACAACATCAGCGTGAAGCTGAAATTGTTGCACATGCAGGCGAAATAGGTGCAGTTACAATTGCTACCAATATGGCGGGTCGCGGTACAGATATTAAACTTGGCGCGGGTGTACGGGAAAGAGGCGGTTTGTTCATCTTAGGTACCGAACGGCATGAGTCAAGGCGTATTGACAGGCAGTTAAGAGGACGTTCAGGACGTCAGGGCGACCCGGGTACAACGAAATTCTTTCTTTCGTTGGATGATGATTTGATGAGATTATTCGGCAGTGAAAGAATATCTTCTGTTATGCAGCGTATGGGTATTAAAGAAGGGGAAGTTATTGAACATCCTCTTATAACAAGATCGGTTGAACGGGCACAGAAAAAAGTTGAAGAGAATAATTTTTCAATAAGAAAAAGACTGCTTGAATATGATGATACTATGAACCAGCAGCGCGAAGTTATTTATACAAGAAGACAGCGTGCTTTGCAGGGCGACAGATTAAAAGGTGAAATATTTGATTTACTTGAAGAGTCTGTCTCAGAAATTATTGAACAGAATTTTGAGGATGTTTTACCTGATAATATTAAGCAACAAATAATGCTTAATCTTATAGTTGAATTCCCGCTTGAGGCGGTTGAATTTGAAAAGCTTGGTAAAGAAGGAATAGTGGATAGAATTGTTGAAGCTGCAAAGGTTTTCTATAAAAAGAAAGAAGATATGCTCGGTTCCGAGATGATGGCAAGACTTGAGCGTTATGCAATGTTAAGCGTAATAGATCATAAGTGGAAAGAGCATCTTAGAGAAATGGATGACCTTAAAGAAGGTATTGGTTTACGGGCTTATGGTCAAAAAGATCCTTTAGTTGAATATAAAGTTGAAGCTTTTAAACTTTTTGCCGAATTATTAATACAAATTAGAAACGAAGTTGTTTCTTTCTGTTTCAAGTTCTTTCCGCAGGCTCCTGAAGAAGTACAAACGAAGAGGAAACGCCAGTCTGTCGGCAGAATTAAAGCAATTAAACAGAATGCAGGTAATATTGGACTAACATCAAATGCCAGGTCTTCCGAAGAAGAAAATGCTCAGGCAAAAGCTGCTCCTGTACAAGTTGCTGACAAAATAGGTAGAAATGACACATGTCCTTGCGGAAGCGGTAAAAAATACAAAAATTGTCATGGTAAATAATTAGAAAGAGTCTATGAAAAAGATTGAGGCAATTATTCGGCCTTTTAAACTTGATGATGTCAGGGAAGCGCTCGTTGAAGAAGGCGTTCATGGATTGACAATTTCTGAAGTAAGAGGGTATGGCAGGCAAAAAGGTCATACGGAAACTTACCGCGGCAGTGAGTATAGAATTGAGTTTGTACCGAAAATAAAAATTGAAGTTGTTATAGAGGATAACAAAGTTGATAGTGTAATTGATGCGATATCCCGAACTGCAAAAACAGGGCAGGTTGGAGATGGAAAGATATTTGTTTATGATATCAAAGATGTGATTAGGATTAGAACCGATGAATCCGGTAAAGAAGCGCTGTAAAATATTTTACCTTTTAGTTTTCTTCAATCTTTAATAAATTATTTCATGCAAAATAATTTTTATTCGTTTTTTAGGTGGTTATTTGCCCTAATTATTCTAAGTTTATCCTTATGTAGCTGCGGAGTATGGACAAATTTTACAACATTTTTTAATCTATATTACGATGCCCATGATTTATTTAGTCAGGCTGAAGACGATATTAATAAACGCGAAACCGACATCTTTTCTGAACAAGATAGTGCCGTTTCAACAAGTACAAGTGCGTTGTTAGAGAAAGTTGAAGAGAAGTGCTCTAAAATTCTTCAATTTCATGCGGAAAGCAGTTATATTGATAATTCACTCTTTATGATTGGTAAATGCTTTTATTATCTGGGTGATTATAGGAAAGCGCTGAGAAAGTTTGAGGAGTTAATCGCAACCCAGCCTAAAAGCAGTCTTGTTTTGGAAACGCGCCTTTGGATTGGTAAAACTCAAATGAGGCTTAAAGATTTTGATAATAGTTTAACAACCTTAAAAGATACTCGGGAAGAAGCAATAAAGCAGAATGAAAGGGAAATAGCACAAAATACTTTCATTGAAGAAATCAGGTATCAAATATTTAAAAAAGATTACAGCGCTTCTATTGATTTAGCGAAAGGCTTTTTAATCATTTCTAAAAATGATGTACTTAATGCCGAAGTTGCATTTGAAATTGGTAAATTGTATAATAAACTAAATGACTATAATGATGCTATTGTATATTTTAAAAAGGTATCCGACTATTCACCAACATATGATCTTAAATTTAATTCTCTGATTGAACAGGGAAAGGTACTTAGGGAAATCGGGGAAAATGATAAAGCACTGGAAATTTTTAATCAACTTAGTAGACAGCAAAAGTATGCCGACGCTTTAGACCAGATTGATTTTGAAATAGGTGAGACTTATCTTAAAATGGATAAAGTTGAAAAAGCGGTCGACCAATTTATNNGCTGCTTATTACTTTAACAGGGTGTTTTCTTCAACTGCTCCGTCCGATTATATAAATTTAGCCAATTCATCTTCAGATCAGTTGAGAAAATATGAAATACTTTATATCAAGGTTCAGGATAATTCTAAACAATTGAGTTATGCTCTCGATTCGACTGCATTTATTAAAGATTCAATTGTGTATTATACCGAACTTGAGAAAAAGATGA
>PLNZ01000078.1 GCA_003142915.1 Ignavibacteriales bacterium
TGTTAATTGAAGTCATTTTAGGCGGGTCAATCCAGGTTGTTTTTGCTTTTGTAAATGCATTTGCCTTATTCTCATTAAAAGAAAACGTTGAATTATTAGCATCAGTGTTTTTTGAAGAAAAAGTAAGTGTCTTATATTTAGGAGGGACAACAGGAGGTTGCCCTTCTATAGCTGATGTTTTATCCCGTAAAAAAGTTCCTGCTCTTGTTTGAAAAGTTACTCTCGTTTTTTCAGCAATAATTTTTGTTTTTATTTCATCTTTCATTCCAATTAATTTTTTAGCAACCATATNNCACCAAGTTCACGATCAGGCAGTTCCCCGCCTTCATTTATATAATCTTTAAATTGAACAAAATTGGCCTTATCCATACATCCGGTAGCAAAGGCAGAAATCATTTCGTGTATAGCTTTATCGGCCATTAATTATTCTCCATTCAAAAAATCCTTCAGATTCAGCATCGATGTCATAATTTTATTACGAACGGTTTCCAATGGAACGTTAAGTTTATTTGAAATTTCATCTATTGTATATCCTTCATAATATGCCAGATGTAAAACATACTGTTGAGTATCGGTTAATTTTGAAAGTGCTTCTTCAATTTTAGGTTTAATAGTGATGGCTGTTTTATAATCCAAACTATCAATATCTTTGGGGAATGTCGGCAAAATAAAATAATCTTCATATTCATCATCATATAGTTGAACTGTCAAATTAGNNCCCGTTCTTTCCTCAAATTATCAATAGCTTTGTTTCTTGTAAGAGTTTCGAGCCATGAATAGACATTCCCAACTTTGAAATCGAATTTATTTATTTTACGCCAGATGATAACAAATACTTCAATAAGAATTTGTTCGGCTGTAATTTGATCGGGAGCTATCTTTTTAATAATAGTATATAATAAAGGAGAATATCTGTCATATAATTCTTCCAAAGCACGAGATTCAAACCTCGAAATTTCCTGCATTAATTCTAAATCCGATAAATCTTTAAATTTACTNNTATCATTACTCCTGCAAAATTGCAATTAAGATTAATAATCTAAATTCTGTATATACTTCAATAGTGCATGAATGTTCATTATGAATTCTAACACATAAATAAATTCCATTCTCTTAGCAAACGGCTATTTTTATTATATTTGCCTTCAATTGAAATAAAATTATATAAAATATGACCTCAAATGAAATAAGACAACAGTTTTTAGATTTTTTTAACCAGAAAGATCATCGTATCGTTCCGAGTGCACCNNGGACATGACACATATCATCATACATTTTTTGAAATGCTCGGTAATTGGAGCTTTGGAGATTATTACAAAAAAGAAGCAATTAAATGGGCCTGGGAATTATTAACCGATGTCTGGAAATTACCAAAAGAAAGATTGTGGGCAACTGTATACAGAACAGATGATGAATCATTCAATTTCTGGAAAAGCGAGACAGATATTAACCCAAAACACATTTTACATTTTGATGAAAAAGATAATTTTTGGGAAATGGGTGAGACAGGTCCTTGCGGTCCATGTTCTGAAATTCATATTAATTTAAGCGATGACCTTGAAAATGCCGGTCTTGTTAACGCAGGTTCACCATTATGTATTGAAATATGGAATTTGGTCTTTATTCAATATAATCGTGATGAGATGGGAAAACTTCATGATCTACCATCTAAACATGTTGATACAGGTATGGGTTTTGAACGTGTGTGCGCAGTTCTTCAAAATAAAAAATCAAATTATGATACAGATGTTTTCGGATCAATCTTAAATGCAATCGAAGAGCTTTCGGGAATTAAATATAACGAATTATTGCCGGTTGATGATAATTCTTCAATAGGGGAAAGTAATGTTTCAATGCGCGTTATTGCCGATCATATCAGAACGCTGACATTTGCGATAGGTGATGGCGCAATACCAAGTAATGAGGGACGCGGTTATGTATTACGCAGATTACTTCGCCGTGCCGCTCGCTTTGGCAGAAAAATAAATTTGAATGATCCATTCCTCCNNTTTT
The DNA here is from genome assembly GCA_003142915.1 of Ignavibacteriales bacterium. GTDB lineage: Bacteria > Bacteroidota > Ignavibacteria > Ignavibacteriales > Ignavibacteriaceae > FEN-1297. Next base: position 2,014 of record PLNZ01000078.1, read on the forward strand.
AGTCATGTCTTCCCCGAAATAAAACTTAATCAATCAAATATAGAAAAAATCATTAAAGCTGAAGAAGAAAGTTTTAACACTACTCTTGATAGAGGAATTGAATTATTTGATATACTAGTGAAAAAGCTAAATGCAAAGAATATTAAAATTATTGAAGGAGAAGATATATTTAAATTATACGATACTTATGGATTTCCGGTTGATTTAACAAATGTAATGGCAAAAGAGCAAGGATTTGAAATTGACGAAGCGGGTTTTAATACATTGATGAATGAACAAAAAAAACGGGCGCGAAAATCAACTAAAGACAAACTTTCAAATGTAAATCTGATAATTGACAAATTAGATGGTTTTAACCTGTCATCAATTGAACCTACTGAATTTATCGGGTATGAAAACTTAAATTGTAATGTAAATATTATAGGCATTAAAAATGAGGNNTCTAAAGGTCATTAATGTTGCAAGATTTGGCAATCAAATAATTCATGTTATTGAAAATGAAAATAATATTGAACTTATCAATGGAATGAATGTATCGGCTGAAGTTGATTATTTAAGAAGATGGAATATTATGCGGAATCATTCTGCAACACATTTTCTTCATAAAGCATTGCGTCAAATTATCGGTCAGCACATTCAACAATCCGGATCATACGTTGGACCGGAAAGACTTCGATTTGATTTTACGCATTATGAAAAATTAAGCGAAGCCGAAATAGATGCGGTAGAAAATCTTATTAACGATAAAATTCGTGAAAATCTTCCACTGATTCATCATCTTAAT
>PLNZ01000259.1 GCA_003142915.1 Ignavibacteriales bacterium
CCGCCGGTCATTCCGTATATTGCATTATTTATAAATATCATCAAGATATTTTCGCCGCGGTTAACAGTATGAATAGTTTCTGCGGTGCCTATAGCCGCTAAATCTCCGTCACCCTGATAAGAGAAAACAAATTTATCCGGGTGAATGCGTTTTATTCCTGTAGCTACTGCACTTGCCCTGCCGTGAGCAGCTTCCTGCATATCGATGTTCATGTAGCTATAGGCAAAAACCGAACATCCAACGGGCGCTACGCCGATGGTTTTATCCTGTATGCCCATTTCATCCACGACTTCCATCAGAACGCGATGAACAACACTATGCCCGCATCCGGGGCAATAATGAAAAGGTGTGTCGGTCAGAGTGACCGGTTTTTTATAAACTATATCAAATCCGTTTAGTTGAGTATTTTCTTGCATTAGTATGCCTTCTAAATTTCACTTGTGCTTAAAGTAAGGACTAAAGATTCCAGTTTTTCAACAACATCTTCGGGAGTAGGAACCATTCCGCCCATTCTTCCTTTAAAATAAACAGGGCGTTTTCCATTCACAGCTAAAGCAACATCTTCAACCATCTGACCTGCATTCATTTCAACGACTAAAAAGAAATTTACTTTATTAGTTAGATTAGAGATTGCTTCTTTCGGGAAGGGATATAAAGTAATAGGCCTCATTAATCCAACCCGAATGCCCTTTTCTCTTGCGAGATCGACTGCCTTTTGACAGACGCGCGCCGATAACCCGAAAGCTACCAGAGCAAATTCCGCATCGTCTAAAGCAATCTCCTCAAATCTAATTTCTTCCCGCATTTTATCATACTTCTCCTGAAGACGAATATTAATCCCCTCCATTTTCTCCGGATCGATAAAGAGAGAGGTAATAACATTTCTCTCGCGATTAACCGGTTTTCCTACGGTCGCCCAACTCTTTTCCAGTTTAGGCAAAGAGCCTTCTTCCGGTAGAACTACCTTTTCCATCATTTGTCCAAGTGCGCCGTCAGCTAAGATCATAGCAGGGCATCTGTACTTTTCTGCCAGGCGGATTCCGTCAAAAACGAAATCTGCCATTTCCTGAACTGAAGAGGGAGCTAAAACAATTAAGTGATAATCTCCATGTCCGCCGCCTTTTACAGCCTGAAAATAATCACCTTGCGAAGGTTGTATGGTACCTAATCCGGGACCACCTCTTGTTACATTGACAAGTAAACAAGGCAGCTCTGCAGATGCTATATATGAAATTGCTTCTTGCATTAAACTTATTCCGGGGCTTGAAGATGAAGTCATAACCCTGCCGCCGGCGCCTGCCGCTCCATACACCATATTAATTGCAGCTAATTCGCTTTCTGCTTGAAGGACTACTCCATGGCGTTTGGGCATTTCAAGTGTAAAATATTCCAATATCTCTGACTGCGGCGTTATGGGGTAACCAAAATACGCATCTATACCGGCGCGTATCGCCGCTTCAGCTAATGCTTCGTTACCCTTCATTAAACGGGCTTCGCTTTTGCCGTTAATTTTTTCTTCCATTATTTAATTTCGATTTTATGATTATAACCTTTGGGATTATACAAAGGTAAAAGTTAATTATACAGCTTTTTTAAGAGCAGATTTAGGCTGACGATAAACCGTAATTGCAACATCAGGGCAAACAATTGCGCAATTCACGCAACCGGTGCAATTATCCTTTATTAGTTCAGCAAACCTATAACCGTTAAGATTGATAAAGCTTGATAAACCGAGACATTCCTGCGGACATGCAGCTATACAAAGCTCGCATCCTTTACAAACATCGCGCTCAATTTTTACCGTTCCTTTTATCATAATTTCATTCTAAGTAGTTATTTTCTTAATATTTGAGTATTTAGGGCAAGTTATATGCCAAGCGGTAAAATCTCTTATATTAAAGAATTCTATAATTGGCTTTTCATAATTAAGAAGTCGACGGATTATTTCCTTCTTATTTGCGAGAAGTTATTATAAGCGGATTAGCATGTATATTTTCATATTTGCTTATAAATTGAGAAGTTATAGAGAAAAACAGGAGTTATTGCTTGAAGAGGATTTACTTAAATATTTAGTGAAACTTTTATGTTAAAACATTTAAAGAACTGATTGATATTTTATACTTCATGTTTAACTTGCTCTATACCGCAAGTATTTCCAGATCAACTTTTGTTACTTCGGTTATTGCTTTACCCAGGAATAAACCGGCAACTTCTTTAAATTTTAGCGGAATATCGCTTACATAAAATTGCAGGTTACCAGGTGAATGCTTATTTGTATTAAGATCAAACCGGTCTAATTCTCTTTTAACGGTTTCAGCAGAAGCAATACCGGAATCTATCAGTTTTACATTTTCGCCAATAATATTCTGTATTACCTTAGCGAGGATAGGGTAATGAGTACAGCCCAATACTAGTGTATCGATGTTTAGTTTTTTAAAATCTTTTAAATATTCTCCGGCTATATCGTAAGCAGCTTTGTGATTTGCCCAGCCTTCTTCCGCCAAAGGCACAAACAAAGGGCAGGCTTTCTCAAAGACCTCTATATTTGGATTTAATTTTTTTATTTCAGAAGAATATGCTTTGTTCTTTATTGTCGCCCTTGTCCCGATTACACCAATCCTGCCCGTCACTGTAGAATTTATAGCAAAACGTGCACCTGGTCCTATCATCCCTATTACAGGGACGTGGAAGATCTTTTTCAATTCCTCAATTGCAACGGAAGAAGAAGTATTACATGCAACTACAATTGCTTTTACATTTTTATGGATTAAAAATTTTGCATCCTGGATTGAGTATTCTATTACTGTTGAATTAGACTTTGAGCCGTATGGTACCCGGGCTGTGTCGCCAAAGTATACTATATCTTCGGAGGGCAATGCAGAAGCAATTCTTTTTACAACTGTTAAGCCACCGATTCCCGAATCGAAAACACCTATCGGTTGTTCCTTTTCAATAAAGTTCAATTTTAGTACCTATAACATTTGTGTAATTGTTTCAATTAGTTCCGACTTTATAAAATCATAATTATACGATGATATCTTATTGCCGCTATTATCGAGAACATAAAATGAATCTACAATATCATCTCCTTTTGTTGAAATCTTTGCAAAATAAATTGACATGCCAAGCTGGTGCATTTTTGAAGTTACCTGGTAAAGAAATCCGAGTCTGTCCGGAGAAAAAACGTCAATAATTGTATATTTTTCGTGCTTATCAAAATCAATTTTTACTTTGCCGGCTCTTTTGAAAAACTTACTTTCGATACGCCACCACTTTGACTTCATGCGGGCGAATTCCTGATTGAGCTGTAAAATTCCCATAACAACGTCGTTAAGATCGTTTTTTATCTTAGGGTATCTTTCAGGGTCAATTTTGCCATGAGATCTAAAGTCTGTAACGTTAAATGTATCAATTACCATTCCGTCTTTCCTGGTAAAGATTTTTGCGTCATGAATGTTGGCATCGTTTATTGAAAGTACGCCGCATAACTTAGAAAGCAGCGATGGGGAATCTTTTGTAATAATAGTAATATTTGTAAAATCTTCAAATTCTTTAAATGAAGTTGAAAGGATAATTCCCTTTTGAATTTCTTCTATGTGTTTTGCTATTTCTTTATCTGTAAATTGATGAGCATATCCGATGTCGTTTATGGATTCTATATGCTCCTGCACATGCGATTCCGAAATCATCTCGGAATGTTTACTTATTTCTTTTGTCTCGACATAAATACTTGAAAATAACAATTCTTCACCTGAGATTTGGTCTTCCAGCATAGATTTAGATTTTGTATATAATTCGGCAAGAAGATCGCTTTTCCATGAAGTCCAGATAGCCGGGTTTACTGCTGATAGATCAGCATACGTAACAAGGTAAAGAAGATCTAATTCTTTTACGGAATTAAAACGGGAAGTAAAGTTGTTAAGCGTTTCCGGATCATTTAGATTTCTTCTAAAAGCAACCTGTTCCATGACCAAGTGATTCCTCACAAGAAAGGCAACCGGTTCTATTTCTTCATCGCTGTAGCCGAGTCTGTGCATAATTGAAGAAGCCATCTCGGCGCCAATAATCTCATGCCCTGAAATATTTATCGGTTTTGCTATATCATGAAAAAGCAGTGCAAGATGCAGTGTTTCTTTATCTTTTAGGTTATTGTAAATTTTGCCAAGCGGTGAAATATCCTTCTCAAGTTTTTCAAGATTTTGAATAGTTTGTATTGTATGTTCGTCGGCGGTATAACAATGATAAACACCATGCTGCACAAAGCCGCTAAGATCTTTAAACTCCGGCATAAAAGCTTTTAATACGCCAAGCTCGTTTAATACGGATAAAGTAAGCCCGACGTTTTTGGGCAGCCTAAGTATTTCACGGAAGAATACGGATGATTCGGCTTCATTTTTACTGTCGCCTTCGTAATCTTCTATAATCTCTATTACGGTTGACCTCAGATTTTCGTCAAAATGAGCATTATGCAAACCCCTGTAATAAAATGCTCTAATAATATCCGGAAGAGAAATTTTCGGTTTGCCGTTAAGTGAAATGGTTTTACCTTTAAGAATAAAGTCTTCGTCAAGATCTATTGCAAGAGAATCGGGAAGAGGGTTAAAAATTTCTTCCTGAAATTTCTGTATCATCGATTTTGAAAACCGGTTTATAATATTTGCCGCATTAAAATACTCATGCATAAAACCGGGTAAAGCGTCTTTTCTGTGAATAAGCATTGAAGAGATTTTTCTCTGGGCATTAAATTCAAAACGATCATTCTTTTGCCGGGAGGTAAGGTGAAGCATATTACGTACGGCAATAATCAGCCGATAGCTTTTAAGCAGCCGCTTACACTCGTTTTCCGAGGTATAATTGTTTTCTCTTAGAAGATTGATGAAAACTTCTGCCTGGGTCATTTCACTCTGCTTATTCAAAAGAGTCTTATTCATTAAAACATACATCCATTCTATCGCCTGAAAATCTCTAAGACCGCCCGCTGATGATTTCACATTCGGCTCAAGCACCTTAGGCGACTCGCCGTACTTTTCATATCGTGTATTTATGTCATCAGTAAGTTCCTGAAGAAGCTTTATTTTTATATCGTCTGTTATATAAGAGAAAAGGGTCTCATTCCATTTCTTGTACAGAGTTTCACTCCCAAGAAGGAAGCGAGTTTCAAAAAACTGTGTGAATGTATGAAGATCAGTATGCAGAAATTTTTCAATGTCTGAAAATTCTCTTAAAGTATGAGATGCTTCCAGACCGCAGTCCCAGAATTTAGTAACGAGATGTGAAATTACTTCTTTATTTTCTTCAATCGAATTTGTAATAAACATCAGATCAATGTCTGAAAACGGAGAAAGTTCACGCCTGCTAAAACTCCCGGCAGATGCCAGAATAAAATTATGTTTATTTTCCCCTGAAAGTTCCCTAATGTATTCTTCTACAAGAAGACTGTATGAAACGCTGAATAAAAATGAGTTTTTCTGTCTGAAATTTTCCTGAAAAAGTTTATCGCGTTTTCTTAGGAATTCTTTCTTTATGTTTGATAAAGTAGTCATAATGCTATCACAAAGATCTGTTAGTTAAAAACTTTTTTAGCATTTATTGCGGTATTCTGCCTTAATTAAAGAAGAAATTCCTCCTCTTACATTAAACTGTGCTGTAATAAGCATATAACGGGGTTTGCATACTTCAACAAGATCATCAAGAATTTTATTGGTTACACTTTCAAAGTATATCCCGTCATTTCTGTAAGAGTTTAAATAAATTTTTAGTGATTTTAATTCAATACAAAATTTATCGGGGATATATTCTATTATTATTGTAGCAAAATCGGGCTGACCGGTTTTAGGACAGACGGATGTAAACTCGGGGGCAGTATGAATAACAGAATAATTTCTATCCGGATATGCATTCTCAAATACTTCTAATGTTTTTAATTTATCGATCACGTATACCTCTGATAATCTTTCGTTTTTAATAATACTTTGGTTTTGACTTATAAGCAATCGGGTCTTCAAGACCGGCAGCCTGGAAACCCTTTAATCTAAGCGCACAACTGTCACAAATACCGCAGGCTTCGTCTTCATTCTGGTAACATGACCATGTAAGTTCCAGGGGAGCTTTTAGTTCAATACCTATTTTTACAATTTCGGCTTTTGAAAAATGAATTACCGGGGTTTTAATTTTAATTTTTGTTAATGGCTTTGTTCCTGTTTCAATGATTTTTTCAAAAGCTCTGAAAAATTCAGGGCGGCAGTCAGGATACCCTGAAGAATCTTCGTATACAGCGCCGATAAAAAGAGCACTTGCATTTAAAACCTCAGCCCAGCTTGTACATGCAGAAAGAATATTCGCATTTCTAAACGGCACATAAGAAGAAGGGATTTCTTCATTCGATAAGTTAGCTTTACTAACCTCAATATTTTTATCGGTTAAAGAAGAGCCTCCTATTTTTGTTAAGTGAGTAAAATCTATTACAAGCCTTTTATTAACCTTATAAAAATCAGCTATATCGTTAAATGCTTTTAACTCTCTTTGTTTCGTTCTTTGCCCGTAATTGATGTGAGTAAAAGCTAATTCATAATGTTCATTTGCAATTGCGGCGGTTACACAGCTATCCATTCCACCGCTTACTGCTATAACCGCAATTTCTTTTTTGATAGACATTAATAAATTCTTATTTTAATCCTACAAAAATAAGAAAATAGCTCGATACTTTGTAGTCTAAAAGCTTTGTTCAGCTTTTACTGTTTATGTTTCTCCAGATGATAAAAAAATGGGAATATTAACTTTTGCGAATACCTTCGCTATCTATATTTGATGATTTCGGCGTCCAATCCACTCCTTCGCAAGGAAGGAAAATCTTGGACGGATGTTTATCGTGAAGCATGCACAAAACAGCAGTTTCATCAAAGTGTGCGCATGTTGAACAGAGAGTTGACTCAAGAATTTCTTTGTTTTTCGATTTAAAAAGTTTATAATGGGTTACAGCCGGATGTAATATTGCGGCATATATAGTTGCAACGCTAATGAACCACCATAGTTGCTGTGAAATATATGCTTCTAAAACCCAAAGGAGAGGAATAATAACAGCAATTCTGAAAATTGTCCAAAATATTATTTCGCCCATCGAATTCTCCGGAAAGATAAGTGAATTAATTTAAGATATATAACCTAATTGCTTAAGATAAATATTGATAATTAAAAAATAAAGGGAGTAAATTCTATCAAATAGTGAATTTTGGCTCTAAGCGGAAGGCTTTATTGAATTAAAACGGGTTTCAAAACTTTAAATATCCGTTTATTACTAAAATTATTCTTTTAATATTTTCAATATTTAATTTATTTTTGTGTACAATAATATAGTTAAATACTAACTTTATAGTGACTAATTTTTTCTTTAAAATAATAAAGCCCAAAGATGTTTTAATTCTTTAGGCTTAGTCAGAAAAAAAGGCTTAAGTGAGCGCGGGTGGGCTCGAACCACCGACCCTCTGCTTAAAAGGCAGATGCTCTACCCCTGAGCTACGCGCCCTTTTTTTAAGACTACAAATATAAAAATTAGGTAATATTATTCCAAATATATGCTATAATTAAAGCAACAAGATTTTATAGTGGTAATGCAAAAAAACTCAAAAATATTAGTTTGTGATGATGATGAAACCCTTTGTTATCTTCTCAAAGAGCAACTTCTTGAAGAAGGCTTTTCAGTAGATACTGTTTATGACGGCAGATTTGCTATCGAAGCTCTCAAAAGGAAGAATTACGACCTTCTGCTTCTTGATCTAAATATGCGGGAAGTGCAGGGCGATGAAGTTTTGAAATTTGTAGTTGACTATAACTCATCTATTCAGGTTATTGTTTTAACAGCACAAACAGAAATAAGAAGCGCTATTGAATTTATAAAAATGGGCGCTTATGATTTTATTTCAAAGCCATACAATTTTGATGAACTTCTTGTTTCTATTGATAGAGCCTTGGAACATAAAGATCTGCTTGTTAAGACGGCTCTTTTTGCAGAACAGGTAAATAAAAAACTTTCCACAAGAATGATCGGTAACAGCAAGGAACTGCAGAGGGTTATTACATTGGCTAATAAATCTGCAATGTCTGATTCCAATATCTTGATTGAAGGTGAAACCGGCACAGGCAAGGAATTGATGGCCGAATACATTCACAAACGTTCCGGCAGAAATGAGATGCCGTTTGTGGTAATTAATTGTGCGTCTTTACCGGATCAATTAATTGAGAGTGAATTGTTTGGGCATGAAAAAGGAGCCTTTACTGATGCTAAATCAACAAAGCAGGGATTGGTGGAAATAGCACATGGAGGTACTCTGTTCTTGGATGAGATAGGGGAATTAAGTCTTGCTCTACAGCCAAAACTTTTAAGATTCCTTGAGAATGGAGAGTATAGAAGAATAGGCGGTATTACCAATCTTACTTCAAATGTTAGAGTTATCGGAGCATCAAACAGGAACCTGCTTGAAGAAACAAGTAATAAGAATTTTAGAAGAGATCTTTTATTCAGGTTAAATGTTATAACTTTAACTATCCCTCCTTTGAGAGAAAGAAAAGAAGATATTCTTTTGCTGACTAATCATTTCCTTGAAACAAAGTCTCCTATCCGTTCTCCTAAAAAGCTTTCATCTGAAGCTGAGAAAGCTTTATTGAAGTATGATTTTCCCGGTAATATAAGAGAACTTGAACATGTAATAGAGAGAGCTCTTATTTTTGCAGAAAATGATCATATAGAGCCGGAAGATTTAAATCTGCCTTCCGATACTGTAAAAGGTTTAGCTAAAAAAATTCATTTCCAACAGGAAGAAGAAGTGCTAAGTCTTGCAGAAATAGAAAAAAGACAAATAGAACATGCCTTAGGAATTAACCGGTGGGATAGAGCCCAAACAGCATTCAGCTTGGCATTAGTCCGAAAACACTTTATTCTAAAATAAAAAAATATGAACTTAGAGAAAATTAGCTCATGCACGTGCCATTAATTTATTTAGATACTTTTTTTGATCTTCTTAAATTTGATAATCGAGCACTTGCTGTTGCAGATAAAAATGAAAAAATCGTCTGGTTTAATAAAAGATTTAAAAATGATAGCGGTTTAAAACGAATAAAAGGAATTGCGATATCAAATCTATTTTATTCCGATCCTGCCCTTAAAAATATAAAGATCAAGAAAAAGATTATAGTTAATTTAGATCATTTTGACCATCAACTGATTATTACGACAATAACTATAAAGAATAAGATCGAGGGTTATCTGCTGGATTTAGAATCCTTCACTAAAACAAATGACACAGTTCATAAATATTCTGAAAGTAAAAATCTTCTTTTTCCTAAAACCCTTCAACAGATTCTGACTCTTCTAATAAAAGAAAAATCTTTATCAGTTCTTGCTGAAAAAATTCTTGAAAAGAATGTTTCTGCTATTAAGGGAAATATGGGAATTATTATCTTTTATAATGAAAATCAAAAAAAAGCAGAATTTCAATTTTACGATCCGGCGGAAGAAATTAATAATCGCGAAGAAGTTGAGAAAGAAGTTCTTGCAAGTTCATCTTATATTACAAAGTGGCTCTTAGTAAATAAACATTCATTAATGCTTACAAATACAGCCGGCAGCATAGGGTTTCAAATAATGCAGGCACTGCAATGCAGTTCATTGCTTATTTCCCCTTGCTTCTTTGATGAAAAACTTCTTGCGTCAATAATTATAGGTGGGAAAGAGAATTACTTTTCCCAATTTGATGCTGATAATTCCGAACAATTTGCCGCATTACTTTCTTTTACTATTAGCAATAATAAGACAAGAGAATTAAATACAACATTAGAGAACAGGCTTTTACAAGCCCAGAAACTGGAAACAATCGGGAAATTAAGCAGCGGGATGGCGCATGATTTCAGCAATCTCCTTTCCAGCATTTTTGGAAGTATTAATTTGCTTAAAAAAAGGATATCAGATAAAGAAGATACATACAGGCTGCTTGATAATATAGAAAACTGTTCAATTAGAGCGCGCGACCTTACAAGGGGACTTCTTTCCTTCGGAAAACCGACTCCTAAAAGAAGAGAATTAATAAAACCCAATTCGTTGTTTTTAGAAATTTCAAAAGTTATTACTCAAACTTTTCCTGCAAAAATAATATTTGAAAGCCATATAGAAAAAAATCTGTATGATATACTTGGAAATGGAACGGAAGTATACCAGGTTCTATTAAATCTTTGTGTTAATGCAAAAGAGGCAATTACAGATAAAGGGAAAATTACTTTAACTGCTGAAAATATTTCCATTAATGATTCGAACATAGTAGATCATCCGTTACTTGAGAAAGGAAATTATATATGGTTTTCTGTAAAAGATACCGGTTCCGGAATAAAAGAAGAAGATATAATTAAAATTTTTGATCCTTATTTCACTACAAAAGACAAACAAAACGTGTCGGGCTCGGGCTTAGGGCTTTATGTGACCTATGGAATAATTAAGGCTCATAATGGACATATTGAAGTCTCAAGCATTTTAAATCAGGGAACAACGTTCGACGTGTTTATACCTGCTTTTGAACCAAAGGCTGAAGATAAAAAAGTCTCTGCGGATAAAATTGTTTTGCTTGCTGATGATGAAACTATGTTGCGCGATCTTCTTGCGGAATTGTTGGAATCTTATGGATATAATGTAATTAAAGTTTCATCCGGGAACGAGGCTTTAAAAGTTTTAACTGAAGAAATAAAAGTTGATTTAGCAATAATAGATTATAGTATGCCCGAAATGGACGGCTTAAAGTGTATAGAAAACATACGAGCGCTAAAATTTCAAATGCCTATAATTCTTTCTTCCGGTAGTATCAAATTTGAAAATAACTTTGATTATAAAAAAGCAGGCATTACCGCAATACTTTCTAAACCTTATGAATTTGAAACGATGCTTTCAACCATTCAGAAATTAATCTGATTCTTTTTCCTTCTTTTCATCAAATTCAACCATTTTAATATTTTTTATATAATCTGCAAAGATGGGTTTTTTAATTGAGTTCAAATGGTTGAGCACATCCGTAATCTCTTTGACAGCCGTTTCAATATAGGCTAATCTTTTTAATATTGCATCCCTTGAAACTTCCTCTTTTTTCAGTTCTCTTTTGATTGCTGCTGATGAAAGACTTATTAAGGTGAGAGGTTGTTTAATTTTATGATTTGTTGTAACCACAGTTGCGGAAAAAGTATTATTTTGTTCGGATTCCAATAAAAGCTTATGAGCTTCCGATAATTTAAGGGCAGAGTTCACTCTTGCAATTAATTCAACCCTGTTAAAAGGTTTTTTTATATAATCGAATGCCCCCGCTTCCAACCCTGTTTTAGTATCTTCCGCACTTGATTTTGCAGTTACAAGAATAATTGGAATGTTGGAAGAAACAGGATTCGTTGATAAAGTTTGGCAAACATCAATTCCCGAAATTTCAGGCATCATAACATCAAGCAATATTAAATCAGGTAATTCATTTAAAGCTTTATCAATTGCAGTTTTCCCATCATAAGCGGAAATAACTTCATAACCTTCTTTTTCGAGCCGGTCTTGTAACATAAATATGTTTTCCTGTAAATCATCTACAACTAATATTTTTTTCATCTTAGTCTATGTTTTGTTTTGTGAATAAACGTTCAATTTTAAATGCAAGCACACCGGAGTTAACAGGTTTTGCAATATAATCGTCAAAACCGTGTCTTAGTATTACCTGTTTATCTTCAAGCATAGCTTTTGCTGTAATGGCAAAAACAGGAATAAGCGCCCACTTTTCATTTTGCCTGATCCGGCTGATAGTTTGGAAACCGTCTAATTCAGGCATCATTATATCCAGTAAAATTAAATCAGGAATAGTATGCTCTAAGGTTTTTATACATTCAATTCCGTTCTTTGCAAGAATAGTCTTGCAATCACATACCTCAACAATTTCGCTAATTGTAAAAAGGGAATCCGGGTCGTCATCAACAATAAGAACCACTCCTTGATAAGCTTCTTTTTGNNAAGTCATTTGATTTAATACAAATTTCTTCAATAATATTATTGAGAGAATTCCGTTCTTCTGTTGTTAATTCTTTTGCCGTATTTATAATAATAGGAATATGCTTAGTATCTTTATTTGATTTCAGTTTTTGTGATAATGTAATTCCATTGATGTTCGGCATAATGAGATCAAGTACAATTAAATCCGGTTGTACTTCAAGTATTTTACTAAAAGCTAATTCGCTATCTTTTATATATTCAATTCTGATCTCCTCTTTTTTAAATTCTTGCTTAAATCTTTCAAATTCCATTTCATTGTCATCAACAATAACTATCTTTTCTATCTTCTTTTTGGCAAGACCTTCGAGTTTTTTTAAAGCTGCAATCAGTTTTTCGGAAGCTAAGGGTTTTATAAAATATTCAAATGCACCGAGACTGTACCCAAAATTTATGTCACCAAGAATGGAGACCAGAATTACCGGAATATCTTTTGTCTCGTCGGATTCCTTTAATTCTTTCAAAACAGCCCACCCGTCTTTGCCGTGCATCAATACATCCAATGTAATTACAAATGGTTGAAGTTTCTTTGCTCTCTCAATACCTTCGTTACCATTATTTGCATAAACAACTTCATAACCGTTGGTAATAAGGTATTGGCCTATTGTGTATCTGACTTCCGGTTCATCATCAATTACCAAAATAGGGTTGTGACGATTTTTTATTAAAGCGCTAATATTAAGTCTGGAAGAATTTAAAGACTCTCTCATTTTAATAGCATTAAGAGGTATTATAAACGTAAAAATTGAACCTTTCCCGAATTCGCTTTTAACATTTATGCTGCCGTTCATCAGATCGGCAATCTTTTTACTAATTGCCAGCCCAAGTCCTGTGCCGGAATATTTACGAGTGGTTGTTGCATCTATTTGCCGGAATTCTTCGAAAATAATTCTTTGATCTTCTCCGGAAATACCAATTCCTGAATCAATCACATCAAATTTTATATTTCTGTCTTCACATTTTGATACATGAAGTTCTATAAAGCCGTTTTCAGTGAATTTAACAGCATTGCCAAGCAAGTTAATCAAAACCTGACTTACCTTACCCTTATCTGTACTGATTATAATATTTGTATTAAAATTCTTAATAATCTTAAAGCTAAGATCTTTTTTGCTTACAAGAGGAATAATTGAGCTTTCTACATCTTTAATTAAATCTTCCAGCAAAACATCTTCATTGTGAATTTCCATCTTGCCGGCTTCAATTTTGGAAAGGTCCAGAATATCATTAATTAAATTCATCAATCTTTTTCCACTCTTAAATACTACTTCAATTCTTTCTTTATTTTTAGGTGATAGGGACTTATCTTCAAGAATTAGCTCGGTTAGCCCAAGAATTGAATTCATTGGTGTGCGAAGTTCATGTGACATACCTGCCAGAAAGTTAGACTTCAATTTTGTTGCATCTTCCGCTTTTTGCTTTTGAACTTCAAATTCCGTCGCTTTTTCTTTTAGCTTATTATGGAGTTCAATTAAGGTCTCATTTTGTTTCCTGATTTGCAAATTTTGTTTTTGGTAATCTTCATTCAATTTTTTAAGCTCGGTAACAAAGTTTGCCAGTTGAACGTATGCCATAGCATTTGTCAGTCCTATAGCAAGCTGATCTTTTATTTTAGATAAATATTCATTTGTTTCAAGCGATGGTTTGTTAACGGAACCGAGTTCAACTATTGCTACAACCTTATTATTATAAACAATAGGAAGGATCAATAAGTGTCTTATCTCTAATGAAAACACTCCGGCAGAGACAATAGGTAGATTATCATGCGATTCAGAGGAAATTTCAATTATTTCCCGTTTATTTATTGCAGAATCGAAAAGATCTTTTTTATTAATAAATGAAATTTTTTTTTCTATTCCATAGGAGCTGGTAAGTTTTATTTCATCGTTTTCAAAAGTATAAAGCGCTCCTATGGTAAATCCGCAACTTGCAATAATTTTTCGCAATGCTGCATCAGATATTTCACTTAGAGAGGGGTTTTGATTTAACAGAGTAATAAACTCCGAATATTCATCCTTTGCTCTCTCATTCTTTCTTAATTCATCAAGCATAGTGTTAAAAGAACTTGCCAGTTGCCCTAATTCATCTTTGCTTTGCACTGCAATTTTATTTTGGAAATTACCTTCTTTGGTAATTCTTGTAGCGTTATTCAATTGTGTAATTTGCTTGCGGATTTTATCGGTAAACACAAGAGTTAATATCAGTGAAAGAATAATTCCGGCGCAACCTATAATAACAGATATATATTTTAAACTTGTCTTAAGGTCGGAAGTTTCATGTAAGGTTGTAAATATAATAAATTGAAGGTTGTTGGCTTGAAAATATTCGGTCGACGGCTTATAGATTGTTGCAATTATGTCAAATGATTCGGTACTTTTTGTAATTAGGTCAAAGTTGTTTTTGGAGGCAAGCGTTTTATAAATTTCATTGAGAGTATATAAATTATTCCGGTTTTGAGATTCATTGGATATTTCAGTAATAGAACCGTTGCTCACAACCGCAATATCGGCATTTATTTTACTGGAAAGGCTGGCTAAAAAAGCGTCGGAGATAATAGTTCCATAATAACAGAAATATCCGTTGGGTAGTCGGGCGGTTTGAATAATTGTGAACGGATTGTCAGCTCTAAATTCTTTCAAGCTGTTTGCTGATGAGGGAAAATAGACGTTTTGCTTATATATTTTTTTTATTATTACATCGGAATTACTGTTCTGTGTTTTAAGGATAAAATCAATATTTTTTGTGTTTAAATAAGGATTATTAAACATATTTTCGATATTATTACCTACAATGTACTGGAATTCGTCGTCGGATTCCTGCAGCAAATCCTTGGTATCAAAATTAAAATCATTAGAAGCATTTAGCAGGTATTTAGATTGTTGCGAAGAAAGGACATTGTACATAATCGAATAAAATGCAATAGCAGTACTTCCAAGTATAAGAACAACGATAGCAAAATTTATAAATAATATCCTGTAACTTATTTTCATTTATTTACGTATCTCTTTGTAAGACTTTTCTTATAGTAATCAACAGCTCGTCAAAATCATAAGGTTTACTTATAAAATCAGTCGCCCCTAATTTAGCAGAATCAATTGCGCTTTTAACATCAGCGTATGCCGTAAGTACAATAACCTTAATCTGAATTTTATTTTCTTTTAATTCACGAAGTACATCAAAACCGTTCTTACCCGGCATCTTTAGATCTAATAGAATTAGATCCGCAGGAGACTTAGCGAGAAAATCAAATGCAGAATCTCCGTTATTTACATATTCTGCATCATAGCCCACTTCTGTAAGTTCCTCTTTGAGAGCTTTACAAAGGTTAATGTCGTCGTCGACAATTAAAAGTGATTCCATAACTTCTCTACTGATTGTTATTTTGCTGTTGAAGGTGATAGTATTTAATTTTTTCTCTTTGCTGTTGAAGGTCATCCTTAAGCGGAGTTGCAGATTGGGGACTTGATAATCTCTCTTTTATTGTAGGAACAAGCGATGTTTTAAGCATTATTACTAATTCTTTCTTTACAACTAAATCATCGTTATAACCGAAAATATATCTTAAGCCGAAAAACCACCAGGGTAGATCCTTCAAAAACGGAATGCCTTCCCTGGTTTTAGTGATTTGGTCTATGTACATTCCCCCAATTACGGTTTCTTCACCGTCGACCATTAGAATTTTTGTATCTGCCGATGTTTTATCAATAATTGTCGTTGTAGCATTGGGTTCAAATGAGCTTCTTTCAACATGGATTTTTAAAAAGATATAATTCATATTATTTTCGGTAATAATATGCGGGGTAACAAGAACAATAGAACCGGTAGAATAAAAATTATCAATTATATTCCCGGAAAAGTCCTTTTGTTTAATGTCAATGTCCTGTCCGTCTTGAAGTCTGGCATCGGTGCCGTCCAATACTGTAACATTTGGGCTTGAAATAATATCTCCAACCACATCATTATCAAAGGCTTGTAATACAGCAGACACCTGTCCGGAGAAGCCTCCGATACTGTAACTTGTATTGGCGTTAATATTAAAACCGGGCGTTACTATAGGTGTACCGGAACTTGATGATCCGGTAGTGCTGTTAGCGGGTGTAAAACCATTAAGAGTACCGGTTACGCTCGAAATTCCATTGGCGAATAAAGTCTGCCAATTTACGCCCAACTGCCTTTCTTTATTAACATCAGCTTCAAAAAATATTGCAGATATTTTAATTTCCCTGGAGTCCGGCGGAACATAATTATCCTTTGTTCTTGGTACTTCATTTACAGCCTGCCTCTTAATTATTATTAACTCGGGTTTTTCTTCATATACCAATCCTGCCATTTTAGTAAGAACTGTCAATGCTTTAAAATAATTCATGTTTTTCAGTTCCACCCCGATGGCAGAATCAATTCGCACAGTAGAAACAATCTTTTGCCCGGTCGATTTTTCACTAACTTTACTTAATAAATCAATTGCCTGATTAAAAGTAACTGAAGCCGAAAGCGTTACTAATTCATCAGGGTTTTGGGAACTCTTTAGTGATTTTTCCAAATACTCCTGCGAAAAAATCTGAGCCGTTAAGGCAAGAGATAATATGATTATAAAAATTAAATTTTTCATTTTAAATTTTCTCTCATGGTTTTTTCTTATACGCTGCTTCTTTTTCCAGGCTTAAATCAACCTTTTCAATTATTCCTCCCTTATTCAAAATAAAACTGACTGTATTGTGGTCATAATCTATTTTAGTAAGATATCCAAGATAAACCTGCTGACCTTCCCATAATAAATAAGTATTTCCTTTGATATCAGCGATAAATGCGCCTTCAGGAATAAGAGCAAGCAATTTTGCGCCCTGTACATCTAATAAATTATCAGAATTTGGAGGAACTTGAGTTCTGATTAATGGATAAAATATATCATAAACCGGTTCCGGATTTAAATTATTTTCAACAAATTCGGTTGTTGAGAATCTATTGTTATCTGAAAAATAAACATCAGCCAAAATTGTAAAGCTAACAAGGAAGATTGAGGTACCATCTTTTTGTGAAGAAATATAATTACTTAAAGCAACAGTTTTGATTTTTTTTAATTCTTTGCTTTGTTCAATTGCATAGATAAGTTTAAATAAATCATTGAAGTCACCGTTCCCGGTTAATTTATATTCATAATAATGAAATTCTTTATCTTTCTTTTGATCGCTGAATTCAACATTTATTTGGGTATTGGATGAAAAGTTTGCACTGACTTTGTTTATAAAGTTAAAGAAACTTATTGAGGAAAGATTTTGCGGGATATTAAACTTCCTTTGTGCTAAAACGAAATCAAGTTTAGCTGCTTTCTTCTGCAGATCGTAATATTGTAAATTCAATTGATCGGTGTTGTAATGATTAGATTTTAAAGATTCCAGTTTATTCCGATCCTTTATCAATGTACCGCGTTGAAAAATCAATATATACAAACCTCCAAGCAGAAGAAGGAGGAAAAATACACCAACAAGAGCAAAAGTATTTTTTGTTTTTCTATTCATTATTGGTATTAGAAGTTGTTTTGATACCCGACAAACTAAAAATTAAATTGAATTTATAAACATTTTGATCACGGAGCGCTTCGTAAGAAACACTTTTAAGTTGTGCTGTTTCAATTGAAAAAGCGAATTCGGTAAGAACATTTTTGTTCAATGCGTATCCTTCCAATGTTATGCTGCCGTCGTCGTTAGTTAATTTTGTAAGCCAAATATTTTTTCTTAATCCTATAAAATGAGAAATATTTTTCAGAGTATTGGACCATATTTCCGTACCGACCGAAGCCGAATCGAGTATAACCTGAGTCTGAGAAAAATTACTAATTTTCCCTTGCAAATCCGATATATTGTTGAGAATTGTCTCGTTTTGCATTAACCTGAAAGTTTGTTCGGAAATTTGTATATCAAGATGGTTAATTTCTTTTTGATTCATTAGAATTCTTAAAGTAATAAAAAAAGCTGCAAAGAAAAGGAGAGGCAGCATAGCAAAACCATGCCATGCAAACTGGAATACTTTTTGTTCTTCTTTTACATACCTTGGTAAAAGATTTATTCCTTGATAAGTTTCAGCAAGTTCATCAAAATACTCTTGTAAAACTGCTATGGGCACACTGAAAGAAGAAAACTTCTCTTTCGTATTTACATTAAGGGAAGAAAGATCAAGATTATCAAACTGGA
>PLNZ01000037.1 GCA_003142915.1 Ignavibacteriales bacterium
GGAAACCTTTTTTGGACAAGAGTGAATATAAAAATAAAAATACCATGTGTTTTGGCCTATACTGCAAATATATATTCTGATTCAACCAAACTCTCCGAAGCAATAATGACTGAAACACGTGAAATGATCAACTATTTTGATGAGAATAATTACAAGATTATAGAAAAAGTTGATTATGAAATTATTTATTATATTTTTCCTATTGATAATATTCAACAGCTTAGAGAAACGATATCCTCTTTTAAAAAGATAAAATAATGGATTTACTAAAAGCCCTAATTGATGAGATAAATAAATATGATGGCTCAGATGGAGCTTCGAACCAGTTAAAAAAACTGATTTGTTATATGTCTGATAGAGAAGAATATCGGAATGATCCATTATTTAAAAGTATTTTATTTGATGCCGCCCAGATGATGCGAACATTTGGATATATTTCGGCTCCTAACAACAAAATTAACATTGATGATATTTGGAGAAATATCGGCTTAAACGATATTAGGCAACAAACAATTCAAGATTTTTATACATCAAAAGTATACTCAAATAATTTAATCGACAAACGGCAGAAAGAGATCATTGACTTATTTAATTCACTAAAGATTAAGAGACTTATAGTCAGTGCTCCAACATCTTTTGGTAAAACCTTTATCCTCAGGGAAATAATTTATTTGAATCGAGAAAATTATAATAATATTTTATTGGTTTTTCCGACTGTAGCTTTACTCAATGAGAATACTATCGTAATTAATGAGCTTATTAAAAAGAAAAACCTGAGTTACACAGTAGTTAATAATGTTTATTCAAAAATCGATACTAATTCCAGAAATATATTTATTTTAACGCCAGAGAGAGTTCTTCAATTATTGGCAGATTTCGAAGATATAAATATTGATTTCTTCTTTTTTGATGAAGTTTACAAAATTGATGAGGATTTTAATAATGAAGACGAAAATGAAGACATCGAAGAGCCAATCGCTTCATCGGAGAAAGTTAAAAATAATAATGTCGGCAGAAACAGAGCGAAAGCTTTTAGAATAGCATTATATATTTTATCGAAAAAAATTAAAGATTATTATATCGCTGGTCCATATTTAAATTTGGAAAATGTAAAACTTGGATTTAAAAGGTATATAAAGGCCAATGATATAACGATGAAACAAATTGAATTTGAACCTACTTTACGCATTGAAATTGAAGCATGGAATAAAAAAGGTATCGAAAAAGATCCCTTTAAAGGTGATATAAAATTAGCCTTTCCTTACGAAAAAGGAACAGCCCTGACTTCATCAAATCGTATTACTGCATTGATTTCTTACCTTAAAAGTAATAATTTGGGACAAGCAATATTTTATTGTTCTACCCCTTCAAGCTCAATGCGTTACGCCAAAAATCTTAACAGTGAGCTAGGCCGTAAAAATACAATGCTTGAAAAACATGGCCAATTTATTCAGCACCTTAAAAAGCGTTATGGGATTTACCATCCGTTGAATGGGAAACAAATATTTACCTCAGATTATTGGAGTTTAATTAACATATTATCATCTGGTTTTGGTGTACATCATGGTAAGTTCCCAAAATATATACAAAGGGAAATTTTGAATATATTTGACGATGGCGACCTAGATTATTTGTTTTGTACATCAACAATAATTGAGGGAGTAAATACAAACGCTAAAAACGTGGTAATCATCAACACCAGTGTTGGTGGTAAGGCCATGACCGCTTTTGCGCTTAAAAATATCAGAGGCAGAGCCGGGAGATATTACCATCATTTTATTGGAAGAGTGTTTTATACAGATAAAAAGCAAGCTGAAATAGAGAAAATAAGTGAAGAACAACTAAATTTCTTGACATATGATGATAAGCAGATTTCAAATGTTGATCTGGATAACGCAGACATAATTGATCTAACAAAATTAAATAAAGAAATCAAAATTGAAAGAGAAACAAGTTTCAATAAAGCGATGTTACCTGATGATGTTTTTAATCAAAGTAGGTTATATGCAAGAGATCTTCAACAAGGATATCTTGAATATTTGATAACTAATTTGGAACCATTTGAACCTTTGCGGGTGGCTCCTGGTAATATCCGTTCCTTCATCGAAACTAATATGATGAGCAAAATATTAAATTCATTTTCTCATGTGGGCATTTTAAGTGAAGATATAAGCCAAATTTATAGTGCGATAAGCGGTAACTATAGCGAAAATCATTTCGCGGGTTTGATGAAATATAAACTTAAGCAAATATTAAAAGATCCTGAACAAGATGTTGATAAAGCTTATTTAGTAGTATTTCAACAGATAAGAAATATTATAGAATTCGAAATTCCACAATTACTTTCTTTATTTGAAAGTCTTTACAAACAAGCATGTATCCTTAAAGGCTACAAAATTGATAATTTTGATATGAAGTCAATCATTCGTTATTATGGATTGGGCGTTAGGATGATTTTTGGAACTTATTTGGTTGAATATGGTTTCCCAACCGATGCAATTCGAGATATTGAGAAGACTTTGATCGAACTTTCAGAAATGGAGCTGAAAGAGAGTATCAGTTTCGTTCAAGAAAATGAGTTTAAATTGCGCAAGGTTCTTGATCCTTATGAAATAAATTTATTAAACAAAGCACTCAAATTAGCTGATTAGTTTTTCTTAATTAAATTATTTCTCCCTAAAAGAGGTGACAAAATCCC
>PLNZ01000460.1 GCA_003142915.1 Ignavibacteriales bacterium
CGGAGGTTCAGGAAGGGTTTATTGTTGGGATCGTTTTTCTACCTTCACTGAGGGTTTGGCCCTTCGGTTACCTGGACAAAATCCATTGGACGCACCCATTTAATGAAAGCATTTTTAATATTTTCAGCGCTCAATTGAAGATATTTTTTCGCCGCTATCGCAGGCTCGTCTAAAGGCAGCCCATTTATTGCACGCGATAACAAACCTGTTGCTATACTGCTTAAACTGGATTCTGATAGAGGAATCTCGCGCATAAGCATAGCTTTAGCCTGTTCAAGCTCATGCGGCGTTACTAAGGTAGTCTGCATTTGTTTCAAATCTCTTTCAACAATATACCTGGCTTTGGAAACATTTTGAGGATCACAACCGTATTCTACTTGATAAGTTGAACGGGTTTTTCCTACATTGAATGAAGAAGACACATAATACACAAGTCCTGCATTTTCACGAAGGTCTTTATAGTACCGCGTAGCATAAAAAGCGCCGCCTAAAACGTGGTTTCCAAGCTCAAGAGAATAGAAGTCGGAATCATCGCGTGTAAGTTGAAGAGTCTCTGCTAAAATAACTTTATCCTGAACCCTGCTCTCATCCGGCACCGCGGAAACTGAAGATTTATTTGGTGGAACAGGAGGTAATTCAGTTTCAGGTTTAGATCCTTCGGTTTTCCAATCTCCTAAATATTTTCCAATAATTTCTTTTGCTTCTTCCGGTGAAATATTTCCTATAACAACGATAGTGGTAAGATCGGGACGATAGACTTTTGAATAGTAGTCTTTTATGTCATTTATAGTAAGTGAATCTACAGTTTCAGGAGTAGTTTCGCGTTGTACAAGATCATAGACCGGATACAAACCATTACGCAGAGCTTTAGATGTTAAATAATCAGGACTTTTAAGCTCACCTTTAACGGCTGCGGCAGTCTGCATTTTTACAACTTTAAAAGCATGTGCCGGCAGCCCGGGGTTTAATTCATTATCCGCTAAAAGTTTAACCCCGTCTTCAAATTTGTCTGAAAGGGCGCTCAAAGTAAAATCGGTACCGGCAGATTCCACTACACCAATATCATCAAGCGCTTTCTGAAAAGCAACGCGATCAAGGGTTTTAGATCCATAAGAAAACAGTTGACTTAAAACATTGCCAACACCTTCTTTTCCCGGAGGCGTTTGTATATTGGAATTGTTCTTTATGCCGCCGAACAGACTGATTGTATTGCTCACAGTTTCGGGTTGAACTATAAGTTTTAAACCATTTGGAAATACTGTTACGTCAGGGTTGACAACCGATGAAGGTACAGATAATCTCCCCAAAGCTTTTGCAGCCCAACCGGGAAGTTCAACGGCTTTAGGATTTTTAGGAGCGAAAGATTCTTTTCCGCCGAAAGAATCTTTAGATATTGGTTTACCTGATGATTGAGGAGTAAGAACAGCATAGATTGCATGATCCGTATCAAGATATTTCATTGCGACCCGGTTAACATCATCAACGGTTACTTTTTGCAATCCAATAAGATCTTCATCGGGTGACTGTTTCCCTTCGGCAGCTAATGCTTCAGACCAGATTGAAGCAAGACCTGAAACAGAATTTTTTTGAAATTCAAAATTTGACAGCTCGTGTCTCTTTTCAGCTTCAACCAGATCCCGGGACAAACCGTTTTTTATATCATCCTTAAGAATAGATTGAACTTCATTTATTAAAGATTTAGAGTCGGCATCTTTTGGAAAAACTGCAAGCGCAAAGCCAATCCCGGACTTAGGCAAATTTATATACTGGAACCCGGCATACAAAGCTTTACCCTCGGGAACCAAGTTAGAATAAAGGTTCCCGCGCTGGTTACTTAAAACATCCGATAAAATTTGCGAAGCTGAATAATCAGGGCTGTCGCTGCCCGGCATGCGGAATGATATAATAGCCAAACCATACGGGAGATCTGTAGGCAGGTTTAAAGTATCAGGCTTAACAGCCTCTAAATTGATTTCAGCTCTTGGCGGCAGTTTTTTGGAAGGGATATCCCCAAATAATTTTTTCACCTCTTCAAAAACCTTTTGCGGCTGAACATCTCCGACGACTACCAATATTGAGTTGTTCGGAGCATACCAGGTATCATGAAATTCTCTCAGCATTGGTCCCGTAGTTTTATCGAATGAAGGACGCGTTCCAAGAGCGTCATGCGAGTATGGCGTCCCCTTAAACATTGCTTCAAGAAGTTTGGAATAAAAAATATATTGCGGGTTCGACAAATCCTGAGCTACTTCCTGCTCAATTGCACCACGCTCATTTTCCCAAAGCGAATCAGTGGAAAGCAAACTTTTCATTCTAAGCGCTTCAATATTCAGGGCGACATCAATATCTTCAGATGGAACGGTAAAATAAAACTGCGTTAATGACTGCCGGGTATCGGCATTAAAGTCGCCTCCCATTGCCGCCGTAATATCGGCAAGCTGGTCGGCAGACAGTTCCCCGCTACCTCTAAACATCATATGCTCAAGAGCATGCGCAGTACCGGGAAATCCTTCGGGCGCTTCATTAGAGCCGACAAGATAATTTATTTCCGTGGTAACAACCGGCGCCAATGGATTGCGAACAACTACTAAACGAAGCCCGTTTTTCAATGTGGCACGTAAAATATTGCCGNNTATATAAATACGGATTTGAATGGGAATTGTTTATATTGCATTGCAGCACTCCATAAAAGTTAAAATTTAATTAATAACGAAAAATAAATTAATCGAGATATGCTTTAAGATACCTGCCCGTCCATGAATTAGAATTCTGAATAATGTCCTCAGGAGTACCAGTGACAACAATTTCACCGCCCTTATCCCCTGCTTCTGGGCCCATATCAATAATATAATCGGCACATTTAATTATTTCGAGATTATGCTCAATAATTACTACGGAATTATTTCTTTCAAGTAAAAGATTAAAACAATTAATTAATTTTGAAATATCGTGAAAATGAAGACCGGTTGTAGGCTCATCAAATATAAAGAGAGTGTGTTTTCTTTCTCTCTGTGCAGAAAGATGCGCCGCAAGTTTTATCCTTTGAGCTTCACCGCCCGAAAGAGTATTGGAGGGCTGCCCGAGCTTAAGATAACCCAGTCCTACCCCGGAAAGCAGTTCAATACCTTTTATTATTTTATCATTGCCCTTAAAGAAGGTAACAGCTTCATCAACCGTCATTTCAAGAACATCGATAAGATTTTTCCCGCGGTAAGAAATTTCTCTAATTTCTTTTTTAAAGCGGGTACCATTACAATCATCACATACAAGGAAAATGTCGGCAAGGAATTGCATTTCTACTTTTATAAAGCCTTCACCCTGGCATGTTTCGCATCTTCCGCCGGGAACATTGAAAGAAAAATAACCCGGCTTGTAACCCCTTGCTCTTGCCTGATGTGTAGAGGCAAATAATTCTCTTATAACCTCATAAATTTTAATATAGCTTATGGGGTTTGATCTCGGAGTCTTTCCAATTGGCGATTGATCTACTATTTCTATTTCATCTAAGAATTCGGCGCCTTTAATATCTGTAAACCTGCCGATTTTTGGAGGGACCTTACCAAGCTGTTTTGCAAGGCCGCCGTATAAAATATCATGTATTAGTGTGCTTTTCCCTGATCCGCTAACGCCTGTAATTACGACAAATTTATTTAACGGAATCTCAACATCAATATTTTTCAAATTATTTTCGCCGGCGCCGGTGATAAGAATAGATTTTGTTTCTTTGATATTTCTTTTTTCCGGTACAGGAATTTCAAGCTTGCCGGAAAGATATTTCCCGGTTAATGAATTTGAATCATTTAAAATATCTTCAATTGTTCCAAAAGCGATTATTTCACCACCGTTAACTCCGGCTTTTGGTCCCATATCAACAATCAGATCGGCTGACTTTATCATTTCAGAATCATGTTCTACAACAAGCACCGTGTTGCCTATATCTCTCAGATTTTTTAACAGATTAATTAATTTAAAATTGTCCCGCGGATGCAGACCAATACTTGGCTCATCAAGGACATAAAGGGTTCCAACAAGAGAAGAACCTAAAGAAGTAGCAAGATTTATTCTCTGTGTTTCGCCGCCTGAAAGCGTACTGCTAAGGCGATCTAATGATAAATAACCAATCCCGACATCATTTAAGAAAGTCAGTCTTTTAATAATCTCTTTCAAAATTCTTTCCCCAACCAACAGATCAAAATCTGAAAGCTGCAGCTCTTTAAAATATTGAAGAGACTTCTCGATAGGAATCTTTACTATGTCATATATTGACTTGCCGCCAATTTTAACCTGAAGCGCTTCTCTTCTAAGCCGTGAACCCTTGCAAGCCGAGCACA
>PLNZ01000381.1 GCA_003142915.1 Ignavibacteriales bacterium
GGTTATTGCCAAAACAAAAGAAATACTTAACCTAAATGAAAAACCGGAAATAAGATGGCTAGAGCTGGATAAAAATGATAATGCGAATGATATAACAACTTTCGAAGTTATGAGATATAAGTACCTAAAAACTCTTGGGGACCCGGAGGTATTTTTTATCAGAAAGGATAATGAACTCACAATACATAATATTAAACATAGTGATGAAGGGGAAAAATCTAACCATGTATTTTATTCAAAAAATTATAATATGCTCTACAATATTGAAAACAAAAAGTGGATCAAATTGTTAAATATTAAAAATTGTGACTTTCCCTATATGCCAGATTGGTTATCATGCTTTAAGAATATTACTAATCTTCATATTTATGACTCATGGATAGATCGGTTTGATCTGGATCTTGCAGACTTTAAGCATTTAAGTAAAATTGAAATTGAAATTAGTTTTGTAGACTATTTACAAGTTCCCTCCCGGGATTTGAAAGAAGTGCGCGAATTGTATCTTTCCCTCAAAGGTGATGTTACACCTTTTATGTCAAGGTTTCCTAATGTTGAGAAGATAACTTTAAATAATATTTATCCCTTTCAGTTTATTCGTATTCACTCTGACCTCACCGAACTAATAATTTCAACTCCACATCAAAACATACCCCACAAGACAAATTTTGATCTAAACTTTGAATTCACCCCTCACCTAAAATATCTTTATATAATGGAATGCGGAATAAATAATATTAGCTCTGATCTTTTTGAACTGAAGGAAGTGGAAATTATAAATCTGTCCAATAATAAATTGTATATACTTCCGGAAACAATCAGCGCTTTGCCCAGCCTTAAAAAGCTTATTCTTGATGATAACCCATTGAAAGAGATCCCCTTAAGCCTTTTGGAATGCCCTATTCTTGAAATGATATCAATAAGAAATACCTTTATAAATGTCGAGCCTTTGTTTGAAAAATTGCTTAAACTAAATAATAATAAAATTGAAATTTTGTATTGAGGATTGATGAAAATATTGCTTGATATCGATGACACCGCCCTTATTTATAATAAAAAACTGAAAGCATATGAAGAACATAAAAGATTAAAAGAATTATTGCTGAAGTATGATGTAGTTCTATATTCAGGAAATCCTGACATTGAATTATATTACAATAAATGGGGCGCAAAAGGATATCTTTCAAAGGGCGGCGAATATATTCCGAAAGCAGATGTTCTAATTGATAATAATGCTGACTTGCATATCCATGATGTCGAAGTCTTTAAGGTATACAAGTCAATAAGTTCATTTTTAAAATACAATAAGTAATAATTGTATGGGTTTTATTTCAAACTCAGATTAAAATAGATGCTAAAAGTGCTAATCCAAATAAAATGAGGATTATTTTACTGCATCCGTGGAGAGTAAATTTTAAGAAATGATACGCAAATATTATTATTAGCAATTCCATAATTCAAAATATATCTTTGCTGTATTCACTTCATATCATTCGGTGATAAAAAATCAAATACTACATAGCAGATATTGTAAGAAGGGTTGAAATACTTGCAAGAGCTATAAATAGGGAAGAGCATTCTAAAGCTGATTATGCATACGAATTCAATGTTGCTCAGGTTACAATTAACCGTGACCTTGAATGGCTGAGGGAATTTGGCATAGAGATCTTCAGCAAGAAGAACATTATTCAGCTTACTAAATCGCCTCAGAAGGAAGTTATAAACAAGCTGCTAGCTGAATATCTGCCATTAAGATTAAATTCGGATATTTTCCTTCGGCAGGTGAGAACATTCAGTAAAAAAGAAGGGATAAACTATTTCAGTAATTTAACCTTGATAGCTAAGGCAGTAAACGAAGGGAAGTATATAAATATCTCATATCAGCGTCTGAGTGATGATGAAATTTATAAATACATATTAAAACCAGTAAGGTTATTTTGCTCTGGGTACAACTGGATACTTCATGCTTTTAAGGAAGGGGAGGACATATTAAAATCTTTCTATGTAACTCGAATTAAGTCGATAGCCCTGAAGGATAGAAAATTCAAGTCGCTACCTGTTATTGAAGAGAAGAAAGAGGCAGTTAAAATGATGTTCCGTTTTCCGGCAGAAATTATGTCGGAGATAAATGATAAAATATGGTTTGATGATTTTACCATTTCTTATGATGAGAAAAGTAGTATGATCCTTGAAACAAAACAGGAAATAACTATCCGGCTTGCTACCTGGTGTATCAGCTGGTGGGATAAAATAGAAATCCTGGAACCCAAAGCCTTAGTTATCTTTATAAACGAAATGATTGAGAGCTTTAAGAAAAATAACTGATAATCACCAGAATTATAAAATAGCCAATAATTCCCGAAGGCGATTTGACATTGTATTGTTTTATTATTACATACTCACAGGATAATATTTCTTTGATTATATAATATTGGAGATTTACTTTGGAAAAATTAGAAGAAGCATTACAACATTTAATAGGGTATGGCAATCCGGATACAGCTCAGATTTATTTTTTCGGCTTAGAAGAAAAGGAAATATAAATGACATTAAAAATGATAGAAAGAAATACTATTTAGACAAATATGAAGATATGCAAAAGCAAAAGGAGAAGTTTTTTTGGATTAATAATGATCAGTTATATGAAAAATTAGAACGTCTTCGTGAAGTAGATAAAAATAATAGTGATATTCAAACCTATGAAGCATATGGTACCATTTATAATATTATATTTAATAATAATAAGAAATTCGAATTTGATGAATTCTGGAAAAATTTAATTAGAGAAGACTCTAAAATTTTCATAGGTAATATTTATCATATTCCAAAACCAAATCACAATTCATTGACCCGAAGTGAATTAAAACCTTTTAAGGAAAAAAGATTGCCTTTGGTTATAAATTTCATTGATAAGTATATAAGAGATTATCAAAAAAAGATATTACTATTATTTGGTAATTATAGCCGGAAAGAGGAGATAATGAATCATTGGGGAGAAGTATATGATTATAAAATTCCGGGTTCGAAAAGGACTATACATTTGGCGCGAAATGAGAAGTATCCTAATCTTTATTGGACATATCACCCATCGTGGGGTTGGTTAACAGAAGAACATCAGAAACGTTATGCTGAAATTATTAAAAAAAACAGAGAATAGATTTAAGGAAGGTGACGAAATAAATGCTGCTTATTGGAAGTTTGAAACTATTGGTAGATATTTTGAATTAGCAAGCTTTAGAGGTAAATACCTTTAACCAAATGAAAAAATCATTTTATTCACCAATTATTTTCATGACCAAAACGGAAAGATATTTGATTATAACACTACTGCATTTACAAAAGTTGAAGTTTCT
>PLNZ01000045.1 GCA_003142915.1 Ignavibacteriales bacterium
TTTTTAGAAAACTTCTGTACTGTTCCCTATTATATTATATATGACTATTTGTCCTTTATATACCTTTACTGTAAGTATAAAAGAGAATCAGCAAAATATTAAACTAATAATAATTAAAAAATAATGATAACTGTTATTGCTAACCCTCTATTTATACGATCACACCAATAACACCAGTAACACTTCCTTAATCAATATAATCGATGTTATTCTTTATGATAATTCTTACTTTCACCTATTAAGCAACGCTTACGTGGAAGGTTAGGGAACCGGAGGTTCCTTACTAAGCTATATAATAAGTGTTATCGATGTTATCGGTGTTACTTCTAATTAAGTCTTGGTAAACGATAATAACCGGTCTTTGATCCCTTCATTATTTCACCCGCTATAAGCATTTTTCTTATTATCTGGCTTATAGCTTCTCTTGATTTACCTGTTTTTTCAGCAATCTCTTTAACAGACAACTCTTTATCATAATCCGATTCAAATAAATCTATAATCGCTTGTCTTTCTACAGTCGAACCAAATAAAACCTTATCGTCTGTTACATTCCAAAAAAATGTTTCAGCATCAAATACACTTTTATAATCAGCTTCCTCAACATCCCTACCCGTGATATGTAAAATACACCCTTCTAAATGTTTTTTAATAATCATTAGAGTATCCGGCGAAGCTGTTATTCCGGTTGTTCCTATAATATCATCATAAACAGATTCAGCAATCATTTTCCTTGTATGATGAATTAATAAAATAGCTATATGATATTTAAGAGCTATTTGCTGTAATCCCATCATAAAATTATAATCATCTTGAAAACAATAATTATTATTACCTTTATTTACCGCACTGCCAAAAGTATCGATAATAATTAACTTTATTCCGTCTTCATTCTCAACACATTGTCTTATACAGTCTAAACCCTCTTGATTTAATTTTGGGAAATACAAATCTTTTGGAAAAAATAAATTTTCATGGGCTTCATTACCATTTAACATATTATTTAATCTGCTTTTAATTCTTCGAGTATTATCTTCGTAAGGGATATATAACACTTTAGATTGTGAAGTTTCAAATTTATTTAACGCTATAGAGCCCTCTGCGACTGCTACGGCAATATTTAACGCAAACCATGATTTACCTATCTTTGGTCTTCCTGCCAACAAACTAAGCCCTTCAGGAATTAAATCTTTAACAATCCAGGTTAAAGGTTCTATTTCCATTGCCTGAATATCTTTGGCTTTTATTAATTCAATTTTACTCATTATATTCTCCTTCAATTTATCATTAAACCGCTTCGGGTTTCTAATTCTTTGAGTGTGAGAACCTTACTACTCTCAACCCATTCAACTAATTCATTTTTTTTGAATAACAGTTTTTTAGTGCTTTTATAAAATGGGATTTCCCGTTTAAATACCATTTGATAAATTGTTGGTTTCTTCAATTTGAGAAATTGGGAAGCTTCTTCTAAATCCATAAATTCCACTTGATTACTATTTATGGAAGTTAAAAGAGATTCGATTTTGTTTAACTGGTGTTGGAATTGTTTGATCATTTTTAGATTCTTTCTATTAATTTTTGTTTCATTAATAGAAAATTGTTCTAAAACTGATTAAGGTTTGCTTGTAAAGTGGGTTGAAAAAGCTTTAATTTAACTTATATTCCTAACTATTAAAGAAATAAAGGGTTTTATTTTGATGAAATTTTCCTTAATTATTATACTCTTTGGATGGGTCATCAATCTCCGAATAATTATCATCATTTCTTCTTACTTCACGATTGATTTGTTTTTTATTAGCTAATCTTTCCATTGAGGAACTAATTTCCTGATCAACTTGAATCCAAAAAGTTCTTTTATCACTATTCTTAGCATAATGAATTTTTTTCTCACACTTTTCGTGTAATAAAATTAAAATTGCACCTTCTTTTAACCTACTTGCCCAAATGCTTTTAGTAAAACGACCATTTGAAATTTTTACTAACTTATCTAATGAAGGATATATAACTTTGAACTTCTCACAAGCTGCAAAATAATAATTAACAAGTGATTTAAATTCATCATCTAATTCTTTTATATCAACTGGATAACTCATAGAAACATCAGAAATTTCTAAAGTAGAATTATAAACCATCTTATTTATTTTATTAATCTCATCTAATAGATTTTTTGATTCATCATCCAATTGATTATTGATAATTTTGATTTTAATTTCAAAAGTATCCCAAGTTTTTNNTTAAACTACTATTAGAATCAATTAAAAAAGATTTTAAATTATCATCGGTTTCTATAGGCCAAGCAACTTTTGAAGGTAAAAAATTTATTGAATCACTTATTTTAATATTAATACCATTGATTTTGACATATGATTCATTACCTCTATAAATGAACAAATTAAGTGATTCGGTTTTAACAATTTTATTCTGTAAAATAAGTTCANNCTAAATGTTGGCAAATTATTAACCGCTTCTTCTAATTTCTTATCAATAATTTTAGCATAAATTTGAGTAGTTGAAATATCTTTATGTCCAAGTAATTTACTAACGGTATACAAATCAGTCCCATATGTTAACGATAAAGTAGCGAATGTATGCCTTGCAGTATGGAATGATACCCGTTTCTCGATCTTTGCAGCTTTAACCCAATTTTTAATTTGTTCCCAACATACAACTTTGTTCGGTAAATTGAAAATGGTTTTATCTTCTGCTTGTACATCTTTTTCTTTTCTTTTTTCTAATATGCTTTGTGCTGTCTTAGATAATGGCAAATACTGAATATTACTTGTTTTCTTTTGAATAAATTGAATCTGATTATCTT
>PLNZ01000350.1:0-9152 GCA_003142915.1 Ignavibacteriales bacterium
ACGGTGATTTTATACTTGAAGCTAATAATCTTGAATATAATGCCGGGGTAAAGCTTTCTGTTAATAATAAGAATATAAATGTTGATAGTCTTGTTATAGCGAATCCCGGAGGAACAAAAGGCGGCGGTAAAATGACGGGAAGCGGCAACGCTCTGCTGGATAAGCTTTCTCTCTCTTCGGCTAATATTTCTTTAACGGGAGTTCTGAAAGTCCTAAGCGATGACTCGAAAGGAGCATCTCCTTCGGTTTATGGCGATCTAGTAATTCAATCGGATGGTAATATTCAGATCACTACGGATTTTAAAAAATATTCTGTTAATGTACCGGTTATAATAAAAGAAGCAAATCTTACTTTTTCGATGGCTCAAGCCGGGTATCAGAATAATGCAAAAAATTTTATATATAGGTTCGCTGAAGACAGCTCAAAAATTCCTATTAAAGAACAGGACTTTGAGCAACTTATAAATATAGCTAAAGGAAATAATTCTAAAGATAGTACCGGGCAGGATAATTCAAAATTCGCACTTGATTACAGCATAAGTGCAAAATTCCAAAATGAAGCTATATTAAACTTTGCTTTGTCCAGGGAATTAAATCAAAATTTAACGGCAAGAATAAAAGGAAATATACAATACGAAAACATCAGCGGTAAAACTTCCGCAAAAGGAGAGTTGAACCTCCTGGAGGGCTCAACTCTTGATTTCTTCAAAACATTTGGAGCAACGGGCTCGATTCGGTTTGAAAATGAATTAAACAACCCATACTTGAATATTGTTGCTATATATGAAAATTATTATCAGCCTCCCGTAGGTGACATCAAGGAAGAAATGGTTGCAGTTAAAATTATTTTAAATGGACCTCTAAAAAATCTTTTTCAGAATTTTTTGAAGGACAAAAATAATATATTAGTTTATGTAGGCTCGGATAATATTGATAATAATAAGCAGGATGAAACCAAAAATCAAGATGATGCATTTTATTTTATAATGATGGGTAAATTTGCCGCAGATCTTTCACAGCAGCAGCAGTCACAGGCTGTAAGTGTGGCTAGTACATCAAACCCATTATCAAGCACTGCTACGAGCACTGCAACTTCTTTTGCAGGCTCTTTGTTGGGCGGGTTTCTTAACCAGCATCTCGGCGATGCAGTTAGAGGTGTTGAAGTAAGGAACGTTGGGCAAACTACTAAATTTAATTTAATTGGGAAAATGAATAAATTCGACTATTCTATTGGCGGTCCAACAGGTGTTTTCCAGGATTTAAGCCAGGCAAATATAAAGATCGAATATCCTATCTTTAAAAATTTTTTAATCAGGGTTGAAAGAAAAGAGGCATTAACGCAAACTATAATGTCGAACGAAATGTTAGATGAACTCGGATTAAAATATAGGTTTGAATTTTAATGAAAAAAAAGATAATTGCATTTTTTAAAATGAACCCCGGCAGAGATTTTAAAAGCAAAGAAATTGCAAAAAAAATAAATTTAAATAATGATCATGAATATAGTTCACTAAAATCCGTTCTTTTTGATCTCTATAAAGAAAATTTTTTAAGCAAATCGAAAAAAAAATACAGGCTTAATCAAATGCCTCCTTCTAATAAAATTAACGGTACTCTTCAAATAGTGAATGGCGGATACGGTTTTGTTGTACATAAAAACCCCCGAATGAGGGATATATTTATTGCTACCCGTAATTTGGGCACTGCATTTAACGGCGATACAGTTGAGGTGGTTCTTTCCGCAAAACAGAAGGGAAAGAATATTGAAGGGCAGATTGTAGGTATTATAAAGAGGAAAAGGGAGGAAATTATTGGTACAATAAAAAAATCAAAATCATTTTATATTGTCGAACCGGACGATTCCGGCATACACCGTGACATTTATATCGATAAAGAAAATCTTAATGGCGCAAAAGAAGGCGACAAGGTTGTTGTAGGCAGCATTGAGTGGGATAACCCGGTATTAAATCCTGAAGGGAAGATAAGTGAAGTTCTCGGTAAAAAAGGTTCATATAATACGGAAATCGAATCGATTGTCCGGGAGTTAAATCTTCCGTATAAATTTCCTGCAATTGTTTTGGAGGAAGCTGAACAAATTGAAATAAACATTATGCTGCAGGATTTAAAAGGGAGAAGAGATTTTAGAGATAAAATAGTTTTTACAATAGACCCGGAAGACGCAAAAGATTTTGATGATGCTCTGTCTATAGAAGAACTGGAAAACGGCAATTATTCGGTAGGGATTCATATAGCCGATGTTGGGCATTATGTTAAAACAGATTCTGAAATTGATAAACAGGCGTTGAAAAGAGGAAACAGCATTTATCTTGTCGGAAAAGTGATTCCCATGCTGCCGGAAAAATTATCAAATATTATTTGCTCATTAGTTCCCGGTGAAGACAGGCTTACTTATTCGGTAATAGTCGAACTGACACCGCGTTGCAAGGTAATAAGCTATGAGATAAAAAAGAGCATAATAAACAGCAAGCACCGCTTTAATTATGACGAGGTTCAGCAAGTAATAGAAGGCGAAGATAACGGGTTTAAGAAAGAAATTTTATTACTGAACAAATTAGCCGGTACGCTTAGAAAGAAGCGTCTGAAGGAAGGGGGTATTGAATTTTTCACGGCGGAAGTAAAGTTTGAGCTTGATGGAAATGATAACCCGGTCAGAGTAATTAAGAAGGATATAAAAGAAAGTAATATGCTGGTAGAGGAGTTTATGCTTCTTGCCAACAAACTAACTGCAAAACACATTGGGGCACCGGAAAGCGGTCCGGTTAAGCCTTTTATTTACCGCATACATGATTTACCTGATTCGGAAAAAATAAATGAGTTTTCTAAATTTGTTAAATCACTTGGCTACCCAATTGATCCGCATTCAGTAACGAGTGGTACATCCCAGAAAAGTAAATTAAACCAGATTCAGAGCATAATTCAGAGTGCTAAAGGGACTGATGAGGAATCTTTAATAAACGAACTTGCAATTAGGTCTATGGCAAAAGCGGTTTATTCCGTAAATAACATTGGGCATTACGGTCTAGGATTTAAATATTATACTCATTTTACTTCACCTATAAGACGGTATTCTGACTTAATTGTTCACAAACTCTTAAGTAATTACTTGCATTACGAGAAACAAAGAAATTATGCATTACCCGAATTGAGTTCTATTTGCGATCATATTTCCGAAACCGAACGTACTGCTACTGATGCTGAAAGGCTTTCGGTTAAGCAAAAACAGACTGAATATCTCAAAAATCATTTGGGGGAAGAATTTGATGCAATAATTTCGGGATTGGCACATTTTGGAATTTTTGTTAAAATCCTTGATATTTTAGCTGAAGGTCTTATAAAATTGCGTGACTTGGAAGGAGATTTCTTTGTTTATGATGAAAAAAAACATGCTTTTATTGGCAGGGCTACAAAGAAGCAATTCAGATTGGGCGACCGTATAAGAGTTAAGCTTGTCAGAGTCGATATAGAAAAAACAGAATTGGATTTTATTATTCCAGAATAGAGAATAATGGATAATTAAACAATTTTTATTTCTTTAAGAAGAGTTCTTTGTGATTTCTTTTGCTGAAGAAGTAGTTTCTTTAGTTGAAGAAGTAGTTCCTTTACTGGAAGAAGAGGTCTCTTTGTTTTTATAATCCGTTTGATAAAATCCTGTTCCTTTGAAAATGGGACCCGAACCGGGACCAATTAGTCTTTTAACAGGGGCCTTGCATTTGGGACAGATTTTAATCGGTTCAGCGCTCATAGATTGAAAAACTTCAAACAAATAACCGCATTCTTTACATTTATATTGATAAGTTGGCATAACTAATTACCATAAAAAATCCGTTTGAAACTTACTGAAATTTTCTAATAATTTCTATTATTTAATCTAAAATGTTATCTTTATTACAGATAAATTAAAAAACTTATTTATAGATATTTTTACAAACGATTCTTTTTTAACATAGTGAAAAAAATAATTATAGCTGTACTTGCCTCCTTTATTTTTAGCGGATGCATAAATTATATTCAAGATGTACAGCTTTACGCAGATGGATCTGGTTCAATGCGGGTCACATTCTGGACCAAGATGCCTGATGATGAGAGCAATAAAATTCTTGATAAAGTAGGTATCTTTAACGCTGATTCTTTAAGAAATGAATTCTCATCGAATTATGTTACAATCAAAAACATAAGTGTTTACGTAGATTCAACTGACAGTACGAATCATGCAATTATTAATCTTACTTTTAATAACATTGATTCGTTAGGCCGGGCAAAAGCATTTGCATCTTCGGAATTTTCATTAAAGGATGGAGCAGAAGGGCAGAAGATATTTTCCCAGTTTATTTCCCCGATTACTACCGGCTTTGGAATTAACAGCAATGCGTTTCACGTTACTTATAAGTACACATTCGGTGGCGATATAATAACCGATAATTGTACTGCTAAAAAGGGAAGAATATTAATCTGGGATTATTCACTTGCAGAAATCGGCAGTGGGAAAACAATTTCAGTTACATTCAGACCCTTTAAATTAAAAGAAACCCCACCCTGGATTTATGTCCTTTCCGGCTTAGTACTGCTGATAGTTATTATTTTCCTTTTAAAGAAAAAGAAGGATTAACCGTTAATATTTGGCGTTTTCCCAATATTTTGGATTATTTCAAAATTTAATTTTATTGACTTGCCAATCGGTTTTATTTATATTTATTATCTATTTTTGAAAAATAGTTGATAGAATAAATTCCCGATGGTAAAAGGTGACTATAAGATATTTGCAGGAAGTTCTAACATTGAATTAGCTGAAAAGATCGCCATAAAGCTAGATATGCGTTTAGGTGCAATAGAATTAAAGCGGTTTAGCGATAGCGAAATTTGGATTAAATATGGTGAAAATATACGCGGTTCCGATGTGTTTATTATTCAGCCAACAAATCCTCCGGCTGAAAACTTATTAGAGCTTTTGATTATGGTAGACGCAGCTAAAAGAGCTTCTGCAAAAAGAATTACAGCGGTCATTCCTTATTTCGGATATTCAAGGCAGGATAGAAAAGATCAACCGAGAGTTTCTATTACAGCTAAGCTTGTCGCAAATCTGATTACAGTTGCGGGTGCTGATCGCGTAATGACCATGGACCTTCATGCTTCTCAAATACAAGGTTTCTTTGACATACCTTTCGATCATTTATACGGTTCTACTGTTTTTAGTGGGTTATTTGACGGTTTTAAAAAAAATCTTGTTGTCGTTTCGCCTGATGTAGGTGGAATTAAACTTGCGAGGTCTTATGCCAAAAGATTGCATGCGGACCTTGTTGTTATAGATAAAAGAAGACCGAAACAAAATCTTGCCGAGGTGGTTCACATCATCGGTAATGTAGAAAATAAAGACGTTCTTTTGGTAGATGATCTTATAGATACTGCCGGTACTTTCGTTGGCGCTATCAAAGCGTTAAAGAAAAAAGGCGCACGGAATATCTATGGAGCTATTACGCATCCAATACTTTCCGGGCAGGCTATTGAACGTATTAATAATTCTGAATTAACAAAGTTATATGTGTCCGATACTATTCCTATTAAAAAGGATGCCGATCTAAATAAAATCTCGGTTATTTCTGCATCGGGCATTTTTGCCGAGGCTATACGTAGAACATATAATAACGAATCAATTAGTTCGCTGTTTGATATGGATAAAAGTTAACATCCGTTCTGGAGATAAAATGGAAAAAGTAGTACTAAAAGCAAGTGTAAGAAAAAATATTTCAAAATCATCACGTAGTGAATTGCGTAAAGCAGGTAAAATACTAGGCGTTTATTACTCTAAACACGGAAGCCCTATATCTATAGGTGTTGTTGAAAAAGAGATTAACCCGCTTGTTTATACTACGGAAACACATCTTATCTCTCTTCAGTTAGACGGTAATGAAGAACTGGATTGCGTTATAAAAGACATTCAATTTGATCCTATTTCAGATAGAGTAGTTCATTTCGATTTGCTTGGATTAACGAGCGGCGAAACATTCCAGCTTGAGGTACCTGTTCAATTTCACGGCAGTCCTGTTGGTATTAAAGAAGGCGGAGTGCTTCAACTGCTATTGCATAAATTAGAAGTAGAATGTCTTCCGAAAGATATCCCTCAGCACATAGATATAGATATACAGGGATTAAAGTTAGGCGATGCAATTCATGTGAAAGATTTGATACTTGAAAACCTTTCTATTCTTAACCCTGAAGACGCTGTAATAGTTACAGTTACACATCCGAAGGCTGAAAAAGAACCTGTTGCTGAAGGCGCAGAGGAAACCCCTGCTGAACCGGAAGTAATTGGTAAGGAAAAAACTGAAACAGAAGAAGAATAATTTAATAATAAAGTGCGAGTTATTTTTGGGATAGGTAATCCGGGGAACAAATATAAAAATAACAGGCATAATATCGGGTTTAGGCTATTAGATTATTTTGCATCTAAAAATTCACTTTCTTTTATTCCCTCAAAAGGAAGTTATTATTATTGCAGCAGTAAACTCGATACTTCCGAATATTATCTTGTAAAGCCCAATACTTATGTGAATAATTCCGGCGTTGCTGCAGCAGAACTGATTGAAACCTTAAACATAAGCATACCGGATTTACTCGTCATTCATGATGATATCAATTTGAATATTGGTAAAACTAAAGTGAGGCAATCCGGTAGCAACGGGGGTCATAATGGAATTAACTCAATTATATATCATCTTATATCAAATGAATTTACAAGGTTAAGAATCGGGGTTGGGAACAGCTTTGGAAGGGGTGAAATGGCCGCTTATGTACTTTCCGATTTTAATTCTGAAGAAGAAAAGATACTTGAGAAAGTAATTGAGAC
This sequence comes from Ignavibacteriales bacterium, assembly GCA_003142915.1. GTDB lineage: Bacteria > Bacteroidota > Ignavibacteria > Ignavibacteriales > Ignavibacteriaceae > FEN-1297. The sequence continues at coordinate 6,863 of PLNZ01000350.1, forward strand.
AGGCTGTTGTCTTATTGAAGAATTTATCAGAGGGGGAACAAAACAAATATTGGATGCCAGCAGCATAATTGCAGTTAAAAATAAGAATCCGGACAATGCAGGTGAGAGTACTGTAAAAACGGTTTAAAATATTAGTTGAATCATTATTTTGTAAATTATGCTGAAAATAATTGAAATATGAAACTTTTGTGAGAAATTGTAATTGTAAAATTTATAAAATATTAGTGGTAAATGCTTGTAAATACAATTCTAATTAAATAAATTAGTGCTTCGTTCTTAAAACAAATATATAATTAACCCCTGCTCTCATAGAAAAATGAGGGCCAATAAGACCAAAGGAGGTGACACGACTTAATGAGGACAAATGTATACGAAAGTGCAGTAATGATAAATGCTGCATTAGATGATGAACTAATCGATTCCATCGTTTCGAGAATTAAAGAAACTATCATTAATAATGGTGGGGAAATAAGGGAAATAGAGAATTGGGGAAGGAAAAGATTAGCATATGTGGTAAAGAAAAGTAAAATCGGTTATTATGCTATCTTCAGGTTTACTGCCCCATCCAAAATAATTGCCAAACTCGAAAGATTTTTTTCGCTTGACGAACAAATTCTCAGATATCTAACTTTAAAGCTTGACGGCGATGCAGTAGATTATTTAGAAAAAAACAAAATCGTTCCTGTGGAAGAAACAATAGTTCCTATTATAGTGGAAAGCGAGCCGCTGGCGGTTGAAGACAAGGAAGAAGAAGTTGACGAAAATGGTAATTAACTAATAACTTAAGATTAAGTACGGAGGAAAAAACCATGGCCGATTTGAAAATGCCTGAAATAAACTACGTTATTGTAGCGGGAAACTTAACAAAAGATCCTGTTTTCCGGCAGACTACAAATAGCACTCCTGTTGTTAACTTTTCTATTGCTTCAAATAGAAAATATAAAGATAGCACTAATCAATGGCAGGAAGACGTTTGTTATATAGGTATTGTTGCATGGAATAAGCTTGCTGAAAGCTGCCGTGATAGACTTAAAAAGGGATCAGCCGTCTTAGTAGATGGGGAGTTGCAAAGCAGGTGCTGGAAATCAGACGAAGGGCACAATCGCAGCATTGTTGAAATAAAGGCCAGACGGATTCAATTCCTTAATAAAAGAGGTAAATTGAACGGTGAAAATGGTTTAGAAGATCATTTGGAAGATGAAGATATTATTTCCGATGAAGAGGGCGTTGAAAATGTGGATTTTACCGATGATTCGTTTGACAAGTTCTTATCAAGCGAAGAATCTGATTTATTAAAGTAACTTTGGTGTAAAATGAAAAAAGAAATAAAAACAAAAAAAATATGTAGGTTCACTCAGAATAAAGTCACTTACATCGATTATAAAGATGTAAAGCTTTTACAAAAGTTTGTTTCCGAACAGGGCAAAATAATTCCTAAAAGGATAACAGGTACAAGTTCTAAATATCAAAGACAATTATCACTAGCTATCAAACGCGCTAGGCATATGGCTTTGCTGCCTTATGTCTCGGATACCGTTAGATAACATTATATTTTTGGAGAAGAAATGAAAGTTATATTAAGGCAAAACTATGAGTCGCTTGGGCAAGTTGGCGATTTAGTTGAAGTGAAAGAAGGCTTTGCCAGGAATTTTTTAATTCCCCGTAAAATTGCTTATACTGCATTAAAAGGAAATATCCTTGCTCTCGATGAGGAAAAGAAAAATATTGTAAAGAAGAAACAGCAAGAAATCCATTCTGCCGAAACTCTTGCATCTGCAATTGAAAAAGTTTCAGTTACTATTCCTGTTCAGGTCGGTGAAGAAGATAAAATTTTTGGCTCAGTAACTACGCAAATGATTGCTGATGCTCTTAAGGAAAAAGGCTATGATATTGATAAAAGAAAAATTGATATCGAAGAGCCGATTAAATCACTGGGTATTTATGGAATTAGCATAAAGCTTCATCCCAATGTTTCAACAAACATTAAAGTTTGGGTAGTAAGAGAGTAATAGTATTTGGGTAAAAAAAAGGAAAGCTTAAGCTTTCCTTNNGGATAATCTTAATGTTATAAACCTGTTCAGTTCCTGAACCCAGACTCTTTTCTTTTGTAAATTTGGTAGAAATCTTCTTTTTCTTCTGTTATGTGCATGAGATACATGATTTCCTGTTATAGGTCCGATACCTGTTACTTGACATCTTCTAGACATTTAATACTCCTTGAAATCTTTCCCATTATTTTAAATTTTAAACTATAATATAATAAATTTTTTCTTAAAAAATAGCAGAAATT
>PLNZ01000350.1:9188-9346 GCA_003142915.1 Ignavibacteriales bacterium
AATTTGTAATTAAGCGGGCTATGCGTTCTTTTTATTGTATATTAAAAAACATTTTCTTATGAAAGGAGCTTTTTATGGAGTATTATGAGCTTCATCCTCAGAATCCCCAATTGAGATATATTAATAAAGCAGTTGAAGTCTTAAAAAACGGAGGGGTA
>PLNZ01000399.1:0-222 GCA_003142915.1 Ignavibacteriales bacterium
GTTTCATGGAATTGAAACAAGAATAGTCAGAATTTTTAATACTTATGGTCCCCGCATGCGTCTTGATGATGGACGGGCTTTACCGGCATTTGTTGGGCAGGCATTAAGAGGTGAAGATATTACAGTCTTCGGAGACGGCTCACAAACAAGAAGCTTCTGCTATGTGTCGGATTTGGTTGACGGTATTTTTAAATTGCTTATGTCTAATGAATCTAATCCCGT
>PLNZ01000399.1:245-4745 GCA_003142915.1 Ignavibacteriales bacterium
CAATTAATGATTTTAAACTCAGGCTTTCAAGATAGTTCTAAAGTTTATAATAGTATCTGTATCGGCGCTATGATAAGCTCCAAAGGTAATTTTAAGCGTGTCGTAAACATCTTCAAGTCCTGAAATCGGGGGTATGTCTTTCAGAATATAATCAGAGAAAGCTTTAGCCTGGTTTACAAACGAACCGGCATATTCAACATCAGAATCAATTTTCTCATCATTAAAATATAAGGCATCTGAAATTACTATACTTCCCTGTGTCCCGAATATCCTTATACCATTAATCATTCCTGCATGGTTAGATGTCCATGATTGCATTATTACAGCTATTGAGCCATCAGGATATATAAGGCTTACCTGGGCTGTATCTTCACAATCCATGTTTTTTAATACCATTTTTGACTTAAATCCGTTTAATTTTGAGGGCTTACCTAACAAATAGAGTGCCTGGTAAATCAGGTGGTGCCCGCTGTCAATCAATGCTCCTCCGCCGGCAATATCTTTGTTTGCCCTCCAACCCGTTGCATGTGCTTCACTAATTGTATGAGTAACTATAAAAGACGAATGAATTATTTGTCCCAATTTACCGGCTTCAATAATTTCTTTTGCTTTTCGAACAGCATTTCTGTAAACAAAGTTGTGTGCAGGGAATATTTTAATTCCTTTTTCAGCGCTAAGTTGTTTAATTTCCTCAAGTTGATTAAAATCTGAAACTACAGGTTTTTCAACCATGATATGCTTTCCATTTGCAATGGCAGCTTTAATTTGCTCAAAATGATAAGGATTGATACTGCCGATAATTAATGCGTCAATTTCAGGATCGTTAACAATAGATTCAAAGCTGTTATAAACTTTTATACCAAGTTCGGAGCATTTTTTCTTCAGAAATTCCATTTCTACAGCTCTTTGCTGTTCATTTCCAAAAAAAACATGGCACATCCCTGTAATTTTTGCATCGGGGTTATCTTTAAAACCGGTAAGGTGCCAATCAGATATAAAGCCGAAGCCAACCATTCCAATTCTTAATTTTTTCATAGTGTTAAAATTTGTTTAATAATTTAATTTATTGGTTCATGAATTTTATGCAAGTCGGTGAAGGTACATTAACTGCATTTCCAACCTGCGTTAGTTTGCCGGAATTTGGTTCGATACGAAAAGTAATAATGTTATCAGAATTCTGGTTAGCAGCTAAAAGGAACGTACCGGATGGATCGATGGCAAAATTCCGTGGTGTTTTGCCGCCGGAGGCAACATTTTCAATATGAGTAAGGCTCCCGTTTTTTTGATTAATTGAAAAAATGGCAATAGTATTTTCGGGATCACGTACCGATGCATATAAAAACCTGCCCGAAGGTGTTATATGAATATCGGCAGCAAGAGACCCATCTTCTTTAACTTTAAGTAACGAACAGGTTTGCATATAGCTTAGTGCACCGGAAACAGAATCAATCAAGAAACCTTCGACTGTTCCCTTAAGTTCGTTAATTACGTACAACCATTTTTTATTTGGGTGAAAGGCAAGATGCCTTGGCCCTGAACCGGCAGTTATGGGATTCTTTGAAATCGTTGATAATTGCCCTGTGATAGTATCTATTTTATAACAATAAATTAAATCAGCACCTAAATCGGCAGAATAAATTAAATTGCCTGAAAAAGAAGGAAGTATTGAATGGGCATGGGGTGATGACTGGCGTTGTTCATTAATGCTTTTCCCTGTATTTTGGATTGTTGATACTGCATTTCCCAGCGAACCATCAGGATTAATTGGGACTGAAGTTACCGAACCGCTGTTATAATTGGAAGCAAGCAAATAATTTCCCGAATTATCGATGCTCACGTAACATGGCGACGAGCCATTTGATGAAACAGCATTGATAAATTCAAGTGTTGAAGAATCTTTTATCCTAAACGAACTTAAAGTTCCATTGTTAATTTCGTTTACCGAAAATAACCATTTCTTATTCGGATGGATTGCCAAATACGATGGATTTGAAACCGAAGGCGAAATACCCAGGTATTTCAACACGCCGGTTTTCGGGTTCATTGAANNCCTTTAGGTGTATATGTTCCAACATAAAGCAAATAATTATTTACTTTGATTTTTGCCGGATAGTTAGGATTATTCTGATCCTTACTTCCTTTACCTGGGAATGCTTCAGCATTTATTAAAACCCCGCCGATAAATAAAAGCACAATCCATCCGATAAAAGTTGATAAAAATTTACGTATCATATCTGTAATTTAATTTTTTTAATATTAACCTCCGNNTTTTATTCTACAGAGAATTTAAAATAATCGTGATATAGAATTATCAATGAGTCATCAGCATCTTTAACATAAAATCTGACATGGTAAGCGCCGGGTTTAAGATAAACACCAAGTTTTGCATAATATTCACCTGTAGAATCTGTTTTAACTATTAGGAAGTCGTAATATTTTTCTTTTTCATTACCGGGAACAGGTTCAGTCAACAGATCGTTGCCGACTAAACCAACCTTTCCGTTAAGCGTCAATTTATATTCATGATTCGGTAAAAGATTGTTGAGCCACACATCGGCAACAAATCCACCGGGAAATGAAGTATGATAAGCAATTCTTCCCAGCCTAAAATCATATGCTTTTTTACCCCACGCAATCGGCGGTGTATCAAAATACGCTTCGGAATCGTAAGGGTTTAATTTTGTATTATCCTTTTTGAAGCTTTCCAGAAAATCATTTTTTTTCTGATCATGCTGTTTACAAATTGTGTTGGNNAGAATCAGGATAACACACATCTGTCTTATCGAATATTACGACCTGTTGTGCATACATATTAGTACCCAATAATATTATTAAGATGAATAAAATATTTTTCATAATTCTTTCTTCTCCATAAATGATGTACCTCTTTAAAACCCCATCCACAGTAAAAATAGTTAAATTCTGTGAAAATCAAAAGAATTGTTTACTTATCTTTACATGACAAATTTCAATAAACAGCCAGACCTAATGCTCAAATCCGTTCCGGATATTTTGGAATAAAATTCTTCCGATATAATTAAAAATTTTCAGTCTTTTAGTGTAATATCTTTATAATTATTAGCACTGTATTTTGTTTTGAATAGCCACAAAATGTTAACATCACAAAATAATTTTAAATTAATCATGTGTTTATTTTTCCGGGAATCTTCACAAATTTAACATTGAGATTTTGATTCCCTAAAAATAAATGCAGATTAATTTTATATCAAATTCTATATTTTGAAGGTCTGATAAGAATGATCANNTAAAATGAAAAATATAGATACTTTAACAGAAATGTTTTCTTACCTTTCAAAGAATTTTATTGAAATATTAAAAAATAATTATTTATGGAATTATTGTATTTTAATAGTCAATAAAACAAAAGATTATATTCATATCTTTCCTGCATTTATAACTAGTGTCATTTTTTTTGTTTCAATAACTTCATTTGCGCAAAATCAAAAAGTATTAATATTTCCTACGGACAAAACAGTTCGTCCATTGGAAGAACTGCCAATTATCTGTAAAGAATCCGGTATGTTGTCTGTAAAAGATAGCAAAGGAAGAGTATATATTAAATGTCAGGCTTTAACGGTAAACTTGATTACAGTCGGCGGAGCTTGTGGTCTTCATACTGTTAATCTGATCGATAATACAGGCAAAGTTATTGACAGCTCTTCTTTTGTAGTAGAAGCAAAAACGAATATTAATGATGGCGGCACGGCCGGAGAACTTTTCAGTTTGCTATATAACGGCATGTACAATGATGTAGATAATGATGAAAACCAGATTACTCACGATGGAAAGACCTACCATTTCTTTGTTCCCTGGGTGCTTGATAATAACAATACTGATAGAGGAATGCAGTATTTCAGCTCATATGCAAACGAGATGGTTGATCTTTTTAAGCTGTATCAGGAGCCGAACGGTATGATCTGGAGTTTTGTTAGTGATAATCCGGATAATTGGTATTACTATAAAACTGCGTATTCATCAATCCATTATTTTAAAAAATTAGATGACATTTGGTTTGTACGGCAGCCTGTTGAAAATCACGTTGAATATAATTTTGTGAATTTGATTTATCGGCATTGGAAAGCAAGTGGCGATAATAAATGGATGAAAGAAAACTTAGAATGTGCTGCAAAAGCACTAGATTATTGTTTTACTGATACCCTTCGCTGGTCAAAACGATTTCATTTATTGAAACGGCCTTATTGTATTGATTCCTGGGATTTTCAGGTTAATGATGAATACACTCCACAGGCACCTATCAGTCCTACGATGGTGATAGTGTCTGGAAAAACAAAATTCGGTATCTTTTTCGGTGACAATACCGGTTATTTCCAAGCTTGTAATCAGCTTGCTGAAATGTTTGATTATGATGGGCAAATAGAAAAATCGCTTAAATATAAACAACGCGGAGAAGAAATATTAGCATCTCTATCTGATTTATCATGGAATGGAAAATATTTTACACATTTCATTGATGAAGAT
>PLNZ01000317.1 GCA_003142915.1 Ignavibacteriales bacterium
GCCCTTCAATACATTCATATATATAGCCGGTATTCATAGTCATAAATATATATTTGTTATTATTATACTCATCAATTTGTATTGTTCTTATAGTTCCTGGACAGGACAAACCCGTTACTGGATTGCTCCATGTATTGCCCAAATCTGTAGTCTTAAATAATGCTACAGGATATTCATTGGTCGAGGTTGAGCCGACATATAATATTNNGCAAAAATATTATTTGTGCTATCCGGGGCAACAGCAATACACACTACTCCACCTATAAGTCCTGATGAATCGCCCTGAGAAACCCAGCTAGTTCCTCCATTCATACTTCTATAGAACTTTCCCCCAAAAAATCCTGCTGTACCACAATACATAGTGTCTGGATGTGCCGGATCTATTGCTATTTGACTAGCCCCTGTTTCATCCGATATAATTAATCCGGAATCACTTCTCTGCCAGCTATTTCCGGCGTCTGTAGTTTTTATAAGTCCCGCGGTTGTATTGTTTATAGATCTAACTGTTGCATAGATAATATTTGAATTCTTAGGATGAACTACTAATTGGTTAACCGTAACCCCGCGTATAAGTGTATCCCATGATACACCGCCATTTGTGCTTTTAAATATGCCGCCGAATAATGTATCAGAGCTAGAATAACCAACACTTCCTGCATAAATAACATCCGGATTAGCCCAGTCTACAGCAATGGATGAAACACTTACCGAACTAAGTCCAAGATATTGCCACTGCTGTGCAGATATGAGAAACGGGAAAAATAAAAAGTAGGTAAAAAGCTTTTTCATATCAGATTTCCCAAAGTTGTGATTGTTTAAGTAAACCAAAACTCAAACTGATAAAAACCTATCATTGCATAAACATTTCCATTAAAATAATTGGAAGGATTATTCGGTAAATAAAAACGATGTGCGGGTTTCAGATTAAATTGTCGATTCCCATAATATAAGTCTATATATTTCCGGTAGACAACCACAAAATCAGCATAACTATCACCATTCATGTCGCCAAACCCTATGGCTTTCACTAATTTATTATCTGATGTTCCGGTAAGAGTATCTACAAGATATAAGCTGTTTTGTGAATAGATACTAATCGGCATTAAGAATAGAAAGAAAATTAGGGGGAAAAACTTTATTCTTTTTGTACGCTCATTTACGTGAGAAATGATTTTTCTTTTACTATTGAGCAATAAGGTGTCAAACATTGACTCCTTCAATTTCGTAATCCCAATATTTATCCGGTTATTAAGACAATTCTCTAAATCGTCTATCCTTGCCCTAAATGTTAAAAATTTCGATTAAATATAAAGACTCTTTAACTTAAATGAATCAGTAAAAACACGTAGACGCTTCTACGTGTTTTTACGTAGAAAGGTCTAAGTGTTTCACGTAGAAAGCTTATATATCACAATGCTATTTCTTTTTTAAAGAAGTGTTGTAAATTAGATAAAATTCGAATAGAATATTTTCATCAAATTCTTAATAGGATAATTAAGGTAGATAGGCAAAAATACCTGCTAATCTTATGTTACCAACAGCTATAAATTTTCATGGTTGCGTGGCATTGTTACCAATTGTACTTACTTGCATAAAACCTTCTAAAATTCCATAAAAACTCAATTCCATCGGCGATCATCTTAAGAAAAAACGGATTGGACAACTCCTTACCCAGTTGGAACTAGCGAAACGTATAAGAATCGAAGAAACAACAATTTACAATTGGAAAAATAACCGGTCAAAACCCAAGGTTTATTTACTGCCAAAAATTATTAAATTTTTGAAATATGTACCATTTGAATTAGCAAATGAAACTATTGGAGACAAAATATTCGCTTATCGAAAGGAACACGGGTTGAGCCGCAGAAAACTTGCAAAACTATTATATGTTGATCAGACAACAATTAGAGACTGCGAAAGGAATAAGCATAACCCAAGTAAAAAAATGCTCGTGAAAATTTCTAACATTCTAACAATTAATCCTTTTCTTAATTGTAAAAAAAATGCAATAACGAACTCCCACATTATTACTGTAGAGAATTGAATCAATAAAGAAATATAAAACTTGATATTTTATTGATAATTATTTATTTTAATTAAGAATTATTCCTATTTAATAATAATTATCAATGAAGAAAGAAAAACACATAATTGACTTGAAAAACAGCGATCTAAAGGTTACGCCTCAAAGAATGGCTGTTCTCGAAGCCTTAAATAGCCTAAAGGATCACCCCACTGCTGATAAAATCAAAGAATACGTGGTTAAAAATCACCCTAACATAGCAGTAGGAACGATCTATAAAACTTTGGAAACATTTGTTGAAAAAGGATTGGTCAAGAAGGTAAAGACTGAAAAAGACGTAATGAGGTATGATGCGATACTTGAAAAACATCATCATTTGTATTGTGAAGACACTGAACATATAGAAGACTTCTTTGATGATAAACTTAATAATATGCTTGAAAAATATTTTAAGAAAAAGAAAATACCCAACTTCAAAGTAAAAGATATAAGGCTTCAAATAATTGGCACTTTTAATAACAAAAAAATTTAATCGAAAAAATTATTTATTTGGGAAAAAAGGAAAGCATCTAAATGCAAAAAGGAAAAAGTAATTCGTTCTTAAATAAAGCCGTTGCGGATGATTTATCCGGATTCCCCACCCAAAAGATTGCGAGTAGACACATACAAAGTTGTTTATTTAAATTTGATTGAGAACTATAATTAATAAAAAAATGTTGCATTGGGATTATAGAACCGCCTGAGTTTTATAGGCGGACAAAATGCAATAAAATTATCTTTGCAAACCTCTAACTGTAAGGAGAATGAAAATGAATGAAGAAAGCAAATGCCCTATAACCGGCAAATCCGGTAGAACCGCTGCCGGCAGCGGCACATCAAACCGTGACTGGTGGCCAAATAAATTGAATTTAAACATCCTCCGTCAGCACTCTTCCAAATCTAATCCGATGGGAGAGAAGTTCAACTACGCTAAGGAATTCAAGACACTTGATCTAAATGCAGTGAAAAGAGACCTCTTCGATTTGATGACCAAATTTCAGGAATGGTGGCCGGCAGATTTCGGTCATTATGGACCTTTGTTCATTCGAATGGCATGGCATAGTGCAGGCACTTACCGCATTGCCGATGGCCGCGGCGGAGGCGGCACCGGCTCCCAGCGCTTTGAACCGCTCAACAGCTGGCCTGACAATGTAAACCTCGACAAAGCACGCAGATTGATTTGGCCGGTCAAACAGAAATACGGCAGGAAAATTTCCTGGGCAGACCTGATAATCCTCGCCGGTAACTGTGCACTCGAGTCAA
>PLNZ01000115.1 GCA_003142915.1 Ignavibacteriales bacterium
CTATCCGTTACTATGCCATCCCTCCGGTATTAAGAGAATTTGGGTGGTTCGTATGTGTTATAATGATTTCGTCCCTGCCGGGACTAAGAAAAAATTGCACATATGCTTTATTAAAAAAGCTTTATACATAAGCCCATCTACCTACCTACCGGTAGGCAAGGTTTGCAGATTTGTAATGTTTTTCTTATTTCATAAAAGCCTTGTTTTTATTTTAACCTGCAAATATTTCACCACAAAGGATGAAGAAAAGATAGAACATTTTATTAATATTTTCGCCGGCATTATAAATTTGTTTTATAATGTCTCCATTTTTTATAAAAGCCACGCTTTTATTTTAGCCTTCTAAGAATTATCCAAACATCATTTACTTCCTTTATGAGTTTAAGTATTACTGCAAATCAAAAAATAGTAAGATCACTTTTGATTAAGTTTGTATAACGGTTTAATTTTTTACGGACTTTTAATGCGAAATTTTGATGGAATAATTTTCGATGTCGACGGAACATTAACTTCTACTAACGATTTAATATTTAAATCATTCAGGTATATTTCGAATAAATATCTAAATAAATCAATCACAAACGAAGAAATAATGAAATTATTCGGTCCGCCGGAAAATGTAATAATAAAAGAATGGACGGGCGATAATTACGATACCGCCAGGAAAGATTATTATGATTATTACGCCAGGAATCATCATCTTGCAAATCTTTTTCCGGGGATAAAAGAAATACTTACGTATATTAAGTCAAAAAATATCCTCCTTGCTATTTTTACCGGGAAAGGAAGAGAAGCCGCAACAATAACGCTGCAAAAACTTGAAGTCTATGATTATTTCGATTTGATAATAACGGGCGATGATGTAAAAGAGCATAAACCTTCTGCAGAAGGAATAAATAATTTTATTAAAAAATTTAATTTGGATAAAGCAAGAGTGCTAATGATTGGAGATGCATCGCCGGATTTTAAGGCTGCAAGATCAGCAGGAGTTAAAATTGCTTCCGTATTATGGGACTACTATGTAAAGGAAGAAGTTAAAAGCCTTGACAGCGATTTTCTCTTTCACACAGTGGAAGAATTTAAAAAATTTATATATGAAAATATCTAATTCTTATTCGGGTAATTTATAATTCTGTAATTTTTTCTTGTGGGAAACAATTTCATTTTCAATCAGGAACACAACATCTTCAGCAATATTTGTTGCATGATCGGCTAATCTTTCAATCTGTCTTGAGAGTACAATAAGATGTGCGCCGGCTTCTGTATTTTCAGGATTAGATTTTATAACTTCCACAAGCTGATTAAAAACTTTTTTATTAAGCGAATCAACTATCTCATCTTTAGCCCAAATAGTTTTAGCAAGCTCGCTATCCCTGTTAATAAATGCTGTGATTGCATCTTTAACCATTAAACGGGCAGTCCTGCCCATTTCAGGAAGATCGGTTTGAGAAATAAGCTCCCTGGAGCTATCGGTTTTTTTAACACGCTGGACTATATTAACGGCAATATCGCCACAGCGCTCTAATTGGCTGTCAATTTTGATAGCAGTTAGGATAAAACGTAAATCCGTAGCTACAGGCTGATAAAGAGCAAGAAGATTTTCACACTGCGCCATAATTAAATTATCATAAGCATCTACTTCCCTGTCTCTCTGCTTTACTTCTTTATAAAGCTTAACGCCGGCATCCTCCATATCTTTGAAGCTATTATCCACTTGTTCATCAACTATAGATGCCATTTTATTAATGGTCATTTTTAATTCATCAAATTCTTTTTCAAAATGTCTTTCCATTTTATTCCTATTATATAATAATTAAAAGCCTTTTAAATTAGGGTCACTAAAATAAACAATAATAATTTCAACCAAATCTTCCTGTAATATAATCTTCCGTCTGTTTTTTTTCAGGGGAGGTAAATATCTTTTTTGTCTCCGAGTATTCAATCAATTCACCCACATAAAAGAAAGCAGTGTAATCACTCACTCTTGCAGCCTGCTGCATATTATGTGTAACNNGAGATAGGATCAAGTGCGCTGGCAGGTTCATCCATTAAAATAACTTCCGGATTTATTGCAATAGTCCTTGCAATACAAAGTCTCTGCTGCTGACCGCCGGAAATATCGGCGCCGGATTTATTAAGCTTATCCTTCACTTCATCCCATAAAGCAGCCTGCCGCAAACTTTTTTCAACAATTTCAGCTAAATTTTTCTTGTTATGATGCCCGTTTAATCTATAGCCTGCAATTACATTATTGAAAATAGACATTGTGGGAAATGGATTAGGCTTCTGAAATACCATACCTACTTTTCTTCTAATCATAACGGCATCGGATTTCATTATATCTTCACCATCAAGAGTAAGAGATCCGGTAATTATACCTCCCACTACTTCATGCATTCTATTTATAGAGCGTAAAAATGTAGATTTACCGCAGCCCGAGGGCCCAATTATCGCAACAACTTTTTTCTCGGGAATATCAAAATTTATATTGTTCAAAGCTTTTACTTTTCCGAAAAAAGCGCATAAGTCTTTTGCAGAAATTTTAGGAGACCGTTGAACTACAATAACCGGTTCGGTACTTATAACACCGGTTGATTTTACTTCTTCGTTAGACATATATTAAACTCAAACTTTATATTTTGATCTGGTTATTATTCTGAATATTAAACTAAAAATAGAAATAATAATTATTAAAACTAATGCTGCCGTCCATGCCTGTTTGTTCCAATCCTCAAAAGGTGCAGATGCATAGTTATAAATGTAAACGGTCAGAGAAGCCATAGGCTGGAAAACATTAGTTGACCAAAACCTGTTTCCTAAAGCTGTAAACAAGAGCGGAGCGGTTTCACCTGCCGCTCTTGAAAGACCGAGCAAAATACCTGTTGCTATTCCTTTCCATGCCGTCCTTAAAACAATCAGTACGGTTGTTTTCCACTTTTGAATGCCCAATGCTAAACCGGCTTCTCTAAACGATTGTGGAACAAGTCTAATCATTTCTTCCGTAGTTCTTGTTATGGTAGGAATCATAAGAATTGCCAACGCAATTCCACCCGCCAAGGCAGAAAAATGCCTCATTGGTATTACAACCATAGTATATGCAACCACACCGACTACTATAGAAGGAATGCCGCTCAATACATCGGCTAAAAATCTTACCAGGAAACCGAATTTATTATTTCCGAATTCAGAAAGATAAGTACCAGTAAGAATACCAACCGGTATTCCAATTGCCCCCCCAATCCCTATTAAAATTAAAGTTCCAACAATTGCATTTGCCATTCCGCCTCCGGCTTCTCCGACCGGCTTAGGCATGTGTATAAAGAAATCGAGATTTAAATATGTTATCCCTCTTGAAATGGTATAATAGAAAATAAAGATCAAAGGAATGATAGTTATTATGGCAGCTAACAAAGACAAAGTCAGCATTAGGGCATTTACAATTTTCCTGCGGAAAAAGGATAATTTATTTATTTCTAATCTTTTTTCCATTTCCTATTCATACTCCAGACTAAAAGTTGCGCGAATATATTAATAATTATAGTAATGATAAATAATACTAAGGCTAATTCAATTAAAGCACTAAGATACATATCAGAAGTAGCTTCGGTAAATTCATTTGCAAGAACGCTTGCCATAGTATAAGAAGGATTAAACAAAGATGCAGATATTATGGGCCTATTGCCGATTACCATTGTAACAGCCATCGTTTCTCCGATTGCCCGACCGAAACCCAGCATTATTGCACCTAA
>PLNZ01000279.1 GCA_003142915.1 Ignavibacteriales bacterium
GATTTCCCCTGCTTAAGTATAAAAGTTTTATACCCGAGTGATGGGATATTACCAGCGACAAATAATATTTCATTAGTATATCGGTCTATTTCTATTAGTTGAGAAGGAATTTCTTTACCGCCGGTTTCAAGTATTTTATATTCATTCTTATCTCCTTGAGGAAGGGTAAATTTAACGACGTCGGTTCTATCCCATGCTAAAGGATTATAAACTATTAAGGGCTCACCTGTTTTTATCTTTGATGTATTTACATTTTTGCTAATTTCATCAAACGCACCATTGAGTATGTATTCACCGATTTCTTTTACTTTCTTATAATTTTCAACCGCATCAATATAAATTTCTCTTATACCTGAGCCGGGTAAAATATCATGGAACTGATTAAACATAGTATATTGCCATGCATCATCAATATCGTGAGAGTTGTATTTATTTCCAAACAAAGTTGAGAGAGTTGAAAATTTCTCGGTTTCCGATAAAAGTGTTTCGCTTTGACGGTTATACTTCTTAATCTGATCGTGTGATGTAAAGGTACCCTGATGGAATTCAAGATATAGCTCATCATCCCAAACGGGGAGTGTTGTTAAGTCCTGATTCTTCAACCAGTTTATATAATTTGCAGCAGTACCATATTCGATATTTGGATAGATATCCAGAGTTTTTAAGTGTTCAATTCTATCAATCATATCGATAGTAGGACCACCCCCATGATCACCGACTCCAAAAAGAATCATAAATTTTCTGAAACCGGTATTTGCCTCAAACTGCCGTAACCAATCCACGAGTTGATAAGATTGAGTAATAGTATTAACATAATCAAACGGGAAATATGAAAGTATTCTTGAACTATCCGGAGATTGCCACCAAAATACTCTGTATGGAAAAACATTTGTTTCATTCCATCCTATCTTCTGCGTAATGAATGCATCGATGCCAGAATTTTGATAGAACATCGGCATATTCCAATTATAACCAAACGAATCCGGATTCCAGCCTATTTTTACATCAACATTTAAATTCTTTTGAAAATAAGATTTAGCATAAAGTAATTGCCTGTCCCATGAAACGCCGCTTGGTAAATTGCAATCCGGTTCAATCCACATTCCGCCTACAACTTCCCATCTGCCGTCTTTTATTCTGTCCTTAATACCCTGGAAAACATCCGGGTATAAATCCTGCATCCATTTAAAATATTGAGCAGCGCTTTGCGTATAAGTAAACAGGGGTCTTTCATTCATAACATGTAAAACCGAGCTAAAAGTTCTCTCGCATACCTGTTCGGTTTCTATGTAACGCCACAGCCATGCAGCATCTATATGGGCATTTGAATCAAAATATAATGTAAACTTTTTTGCAAATTCTTTAATAGGAGTCAACTGCGAACGGACATTCTCCATAGATGCTACAAATTTTGAATAATAACCATTGCTCAATGCATCAACATCAACTTCTGCAGCAAGTTTTTGAAGCAATTCATTTAAAGAAGTTTTTTCATTTTTATCTATTGCAGATTTATCGATATGCGGATCAATTTTAACATTACTATTTGTCTGATAAGTATCAAAAGATAGAAGCTTCTGCCCGGTTTGCAAGCTTAAAAGAAAGTCATTAATCGACTGTTGAATTTTTTCGGAGTTAGCGGATTGAATCTCCGCACGTAAAAGCCGGAGAGAGCCGCCGGTATTTATTGCTTTAACAGCAATTGTGAATTTTTCCCCTGGTTTCCCATTTTCAGTTAAGACAAAATCACCATCCCATGGGAAGTAACCTTTACTTTCACCATTAATCCATAAATAACTGTAATCATCCACTGAGAGAAGGAGTTTAATTTTTCCCCGGACAGGTTCACCAAGAATTTTATCGGGAAGAATAATTTCTTTTCTAAGCCAGCATGAATCATCATAATTATTTTCATTTATCTTTAATATACTCCATGTTGAATCGTTGAAGTTAACATCATAGGGATTTCCATTAAAGGAAATATTTTTCCCACTTAGATTTTGACTGATTTTCCAATCATCAAGCGAACCACTTATCAAGCTATCAAGTTTACTAACAAGTTTATCAACATTTGTTTGAGCAACCATGGTAATTGGCAGGAATAAATATAATATTAGAAGTCTCAAAGTTTTCATTTTTGATCCTTTAAATTATTTTTCATTAATTTTATAGAGTTAGAAATTTAATACACGATAAGCAATTTAAAAAACTTTTGTTTCTTAAAAATTACAATATTTTCACATTTTTGTTTTTTAGTACAAAAATTACTCCCATAATAATCATGATTCCACCCCACCAAATATCAGGATGGAGGTAGAAAAGAACTTTTTTATCTGCGGATGGATGTATAAGCAAATATATTCCATTTATTTCAATTACCACTCCCATAATGGAAAGAATTAATCCAACGAAATACCATATTGGTTTCATAACAATATCTCCTTTAACCCCGAAATTTTCCGGGATATTTTAATTTACCAGAAATAAATATTCAACAAGATAAGAACGACAAGCGAAATAAGAGCGAGAAACTCAGGACGTTTAAAAAAGCTGATATCCTTATTTAAATTTTCTTTCGTTAAACCTTTAACAAGCCCAACCAATTCCTCTTTAGGTTTTTTCTTGGTGAAAAGACTAATTACAATTGTTACAACAAAACAAATTAACCATGCCCACCAAGCGCGCCAGAAATTTGCAGCCATATCACTTGCAGGACTTGAAAGAGTAATCAGGCTTAAACTTATCCAGCTAAATTTTACTGCTAAATACATTACGATTGACGAGACCATCCCGGTAATCAATCCCCAAAAGGC
>PLNZ01000086.1 GCA_003142915.1 Ignavibacteriales bacterium
ATAACGGGCAGCAATTCCGTGTCAAGTCTTGCCAGCTCGCTTAGTGTCGGTATCTTATCATAACCGGGGAAGATGCTATTTCTGTCTTGAGAAACCGGCAAGACAATCCAGGGGGCGAGAAATGTCAGTTCATCGAGGGCATTGCGGCACTGCTTGGCGAGGGCATGTGCCCACCATGCTGCTTGATTTTCAGGGTTTGTAGTAAAATTATTTTCTATTTTAGCAGCGGATGCCGTCAACCGGTCAAGGCTTTGCCATGCTGCCGTAAGTGTAATGGGCGGGAAATTGACAGCTAACTCCAAATCTTTCTGAAGTTGAATGAATCGATCATCATCTATTCCTTCAGCAAAATCTATAAGAATTCTCAGAGTGTCGTTTATTCCTTCGAACAATTGTGGTTCCACTATTTTATGATCGGGAAGAGCGAGAATACCCTGGCGTAGTGTAAGCAGATGAGCTGCAAGATTACCACTGTCAACTGATGAAACATAAAAAGGCCGTAACGGCATTAAAGATCGTGTATCATACCAATTGCAGAAATGTCCTTGATACCGTTCCAGAGTGTCCATGGTTCGGAATGCATTCGAGGTACGATCAATGAGTTGCCCGGTAGAAATATAGCCAAAGTCATACGCAGACAAATTCGCAAGGAGCGCCAATCCCATATTAGTGGGCGAAGTGCGATGTGCAATTACATCAACAGGATTTTCCTGATAGTTATCTGGGGGCAGCCAATGATCTTCGGGACCAACAAAAGTCTCAAAGAAAGACCATATTTTCCGGGAAAGATTCCGTAAAAATATTTTCTGAGTAATAGTTAAATTCGCTTTGCGGCGTGCAATCGGCAAACTTATCCACCAAGTTATTGCCGGAGATGCAGCCCAGAGAAATAGTATAGGAAAAACAACCGCTGGAACAGCTTGTTTTGAAAGCTCAAAATAGATGATGGTAATAATAGCAATGACAGGGGATATCCACATTGTTCTATAAGAGCCGGAAAGATTGATGCGGCTTTTACGACCTTTAACATTGGATGGATTCCATTCGAGAAGTTTTTTGTGAGAAATCAGCATCCGCCAGACAGTGCGGATAATAGCATCCTGATTGTAAAAAGCCTCATATGGAAGTGTTATGAGAGTAAAAACTGCCTGTGCTAAATTCATACCGGCGGAACGTACTGCGGATGCGAGGTGCTGATGTAAAAGCATATCCGACGGTTTCTTGAGCACATCGAGGATTGAGATGATTATAGAAGGAATCAAAATGATTCCGATTGCGGACAAGGTCCAGAACCAGGCTTGTGACAAGACAATCCAACCGGACAGGAAAAGAAGAGTAAGTGCAAAAGGGATGATGCTTCGTCGAAGGTTATCGAAGAGTTTCCATCGAGACAGCCCTGATAGAGGGTTCTTTTGCAAACTACCGTTAAAACTGGGAACAACCGGCAGCAGCCAGCGCACCAACTGCCAATCACCGCGAATCCAACGGTGCCGGCGATTTACGTCCGCATTATAACCGGATGGATATTCTTCATACAACTGGATATCACTCAAAAGGCCTGCCCGGGCATGACAACCTTCAAGAAGATCGTGACTAAGAATCAGGTTTTCGGGAAAGCGGCTATTAAGAACCCGCTCGAACATATCGACGTCATAAATACCTTTACCAATGAAAGATCCTTCACCGAACAAGTCCTGGTAAACATCAGAGACAGTGCGGGTGTATGGGTCGATCCCAGGCTGACTTCCGTATAGCCGCGCATAACGCGAACGGTTCGTTCCCGGAAGGCTCACGGCAACACGCGGCTGCAAAATGGTGTACCCATCGCATACACGATATTTGCCTTTGTCAAAATGTGCACGGTTCAAGGGATGAGCCATAGCTCCGACTAACTGAAATGCCGAGTCGCGAGGCAGCTGTGTATCTACGTCAAGAGTAATCACATACTTCACGTATGGTAAAACTTCAGTCTTACCAATAACAAGCGAGAAACGATTTTTCAATCCGCCGCGCAACATAGAATTTAATTCTTCAAGCTTTCCTCTTTTGCGTTCGTAACCCATCCACAGCCGCTCCCGTGGATTCCATTGCCGCGGGCGATGAAAAAGAAAGAAAGTATCGTTACGCAATCCTTTGTATTTTCCATTAAGCTCTTCGATTTTCTTACGCGCCAGCAGCACAAGAGGTTCATCCTCCGGCAGGGTTTCTTTATCGGAGTCTTGAAAATCAGTTAGAAGGCTAAAGTGCAGGTTGTCGTCACGGTTTGCAAGAAACCGCACTTCCAGGGACTCAATCAATTCTTTGACATTTTGAGAGTTTATTAATATAGCAGGGATTACCACAAGAGTGCGTAATTCCGGTGGTATTCCTTTGGAGAAATCCATTTTCGGTAAGGGTTGGGGCTGTATCAACAATGTTGATAACCAGTTCACCAGCGGAACTGCCAGTTGACTTGCACATAAAAAAAAGAGGATACCGAAAAGTCCTAATAACCAGCCATGCAATCCACACGTATAGGCTTTTCCCAGTAATCCGGCTGTGAAAATGATCGTCATAAGGAAAATGGAGCCTGTGTAAATCAGCAAAGGGACATGGCCGGTTGCTTTTCTGAGAGCCACAGGGACAGAAAATCGTACCTTAGCCAGATCTTCGAGCTGCTTCAAACCCTTATCGATCAGGTAAAATCCAATATGTGAAGTTCTGTCCTCGCTGCCTTTCCCGGCAGCGCTTTCCTGCGCCAGGCGGATAACTGTTTGTGCCACATCTTCTTCCGATAGAGGACTGTTCTTTGCAATTTTCTCCACAACATGACGATAACGGTCACGGGTAATAAAATCCATTTTACCGTATACTCCACCCAAATCTTTAAGCAAGATTTGCTCAACAATGCTCATCGTCTCGACAAAGTGTCGCCAGTCCATAGATTCCAGGAATCGAAGACTGCCGATACTGTTGCTAATAGAAACCTGATCGGCAGCCTGTTGCTGGTTACCCGACTGTACTAATTTTCCAATCGTCATACCCGATTCAGAAAGCCTTTGCTCAATCCATGTTAATGGCGATATCATAACATTGCTTAAACCCTGCAGTCTGCGTGCAAATTCCGAAACGAAGGGCGTTGTCATTGGCGGGTCTGTCCGCGCCATATCTGCGATTATCAGAATTAGGCTCTTCGGATCCTTCTCGGCAACTTCTATCATCCGGTCAGCCCAGGAACCAGCCAATTCGCGTTCGATCCTTCCGGCAGCGACCTTTGCGGCAACGCGGCGGAGATTCTCGATCAGCGCCAACCGCAACATAGTAGGGATTGCCCATAATTCCCCTAATTTTAAGGTTGTGATAGCCTCATAGGCGGCTACGAAACGGCTAAGATTTTCCGGGTCTACCCGTCCATCGCCATGTGAAATAGTTTCCAGCGCTATGTCATAAACACGCGGCAGGCCTTTCGAAGGACCATTCAACAAGCTCGGTAATTCCCGGATATAACCTTTTGGTAAATGCTTCTTACCTGTGCGAATCTGCTCTTCGATCAAATAAAAATTATCAAGCAACCATTCACCGGCAGGCGTAATCTGTTGCTTTGCTTTAACTGCTTCAGTCAACAAATTATGGACTTCAAACAAAAAGGCTTCATTCTCAGCCAACCTTATCAGTAAATACTGATCCGGAGTGCGCTGGGAGTCCAAGATATGCGAGTTTGCGAGAGTCTTGCCGTGCTGCTCCATCTGATCGGCGCTGAATAACTCCGAGCGCAATGGTGGTTCCCCGTTAGCGAGTTTTTTGACAAGAGATTTTTCACTAAATTGAAGTTTTAGCCGGAACAAAGATTCATTTATTTTCGGTTTGATTGACTTCAAAGTTTCATCCCGGAGATGTAGACGATAATTCCAATGTAAATAGTTTCAATCTGAATGTAAACAATATTATATAGCATATTTGTAGAATAAGATTAATATTAAAACTCAATAAGAAGCTACAAAAGTTGTTTCGGTAAGTAAATCACCCAAAGGGATGAAAAAGGGATTAAATCTTTTACTATAAAGACGACCCCGGGGGGTCGTCTCACATTATGAATTTTAAAAACTTACCGGCAGTTTAAGAGTTCTCCGAAAGGCCCGGTTGCCAGGTCCATCCTGTTATTTAGTTAATCGGCAAAACAATCAGATTACTTATTAACTTATGTTATGCAGTTATTAAAATTTTATTAATCAGCCCCGAGTTTTGTGATAGTCATAACTATATGATAGTGCTGAAATTGACCAAATACTAACTCCCCCCTTTAGGTCGGAGAACGCAAGATATCCCCAAAATAATGAGCTTTAGCCCAAAAGTCTGGTTCAATGTTATGGGCTTGGTCTCCTCCAAAAGAGTCCCTTTGGGACATCCATGTGGGAAAAGCCCGGATTTTCCTTATCAGGTTTTTGATCTACACCTACTACAAAGTGGTGCCTTTGGCAAAGGGTGTAAATTTAAAAATAAAATTCTGCATAAGGTGAATTATTAATTGTAAATTCTTACAGATAGCTTCTTAGCATCCAAGCCATTTTTTCATGCTGTTCCATTAGTCCCGTCATAAAGTCGGCAGTACCAAGGTCTTTAAACTGATCAGTAATAATAACGATATGGTTACGTAACGAATGGATAATAGATTCGTGATCTTCGAGCAATGTTTTTATGATATGATTCTGATCGCTGAAGTTATCATTTTGTTCACTCAATTGTGCAACCTTTAAAAAGTCTTTTAGCGAACCCAATGCGAAATGCCCAAGTGCGCGAACTCTTTCAGCCGTATCATCAATAATTATATTCAAAGAATCATATTGACTCTCAAAAAACTTATGCAATTCGATGAAATTATCACCTTGAATGTTCCAATGTGCATTACGTGTTTTTGTATACAATACATACTCATTAGCCAACAATGTGTTGAGAAGTGTTGCAACTTCTTTCAAGTTCTTATCTGAAATTTCAATGTTAGGTTTCATTTTATTCTCTACTTTTAATGATTAAATATTTAGTGCGTAAAAACTTTTAATAATAACGATTGGATATTTTTCTAAAATGAAATCCATAAACCGTAAACAATATAGCCAAGGAAAAAAGCTGAGGTTTAAGGAACAACGACCAGAAAAATAATTTCCAATAATAAATTCTTTCTTCACCAATTACACCCAATTTGAACATAGATTTAAACAGTGCGAGGATGTAATTCGAATTAAGATGAAAAACTTTTTTCTTCTTCGGTTCGAAATCTTTCATGAAGCGCATTACACGTTCATAATAATATTTAGGCGAATAGATAGTGGTTAATATTTTCTTATAGCCATCCAGGAGAACTTTGGGATTCATCCGGGGGATAAAATTAATTGAGAAATCAGTATTATTCCCGGTAAAATCGTTTATCAATCTTCCTTCATTAATTAGTCTTTTCTGAAGTTTCGTCCCTTTAGGTGCGTTTAAAAGTCCAACCATAGCTGTTACAATACCGCTTTCCTGTATAAAGTTTGTAAGCTTATCGAAGATTGTAGGGGGATCATTATCAAATCCTACAATAAATCCTCCCTGAACTTCCAAACCTGATTCTTGAATTTTTCTAACGCTTGAAATCAAATCACGATTTCTATTCTGATTCTTATTACATTCAATAAGACTCTCTTCATTCGGAGATTCGATACCGATAAATACTGCTTCAAAGTCTGCTTTAGCCATAAGCTGCATCAGTTTATCATCATCGGCAAGATTGATAGACACTTCAGTGTTAAAGTAAAACGGATTTTTTCGTTTCTCATTCCATTCAGCAATTGCCGGGAGAATTTCTTTTTTCAATTTTACTTTATTGCCGATGAAATTATCATCAACAAAAAAAACGGGTCCACGCCAGCCGGTAAAATACAATGCGTCTAATTCAGCAATTACCTGTTTTTTAGTTTTAGTCCTGGGTTTTCTTCCATACAGAACCGTGATATCGCAGAAGTCGCAATCAAAAGGACAGCCGCGTGAATACTGCAGATTCATAGAAGTATAATTTTTTATCGATATAAGATCCCAAAGAGGCAAAGGAGTGGTTGTAATTTCCGCCCATTCTTCAGAAGTATATTTTTGTTTCGGTTTTCCTTCGCTTAGATCATTTAAAAACTGCGGAAGTGTAATTTCGGCTTCATTAAGAATAAGATGATCAATGTTTTGGTAATATTCGGGACTGCTGGTAAATAAAGGCCCTCCGGCTACAATTTTTGCATTTAAATTTTTACATTGATCGATTGCTTGATTTGCCGATTCACTTTGTATTGACATCGCACTGATAAAGACAAAATCTGCCCAAAGGATATCATCATCAATCAACTGATTTACATTCATATCAATTAGTTTTATATACCAGCCTTTGGGCAGCATCGCTGCAACTGTTAAAAGTCCTAATGGTGGAAAACTTGCTTCTTTTGAAACAAATTTAAGCGCATGCTTAAAACTCCAAAATGTATCGGGATACATCGGATACACTAAAAGAATATTCATCTACTATCTTTTTAAGTTGTTGAAAATATTTTCTTATAAAGCAATATATTTAACCTTATCCGGTCAGGCTAAAAAGTTTAAGTGCGGTTTCAATAATAATGATACACTGTTTCCGGCTGCTAAGTTTATTCGGTCGGACGGCACGATCTCTTCAATTGCATTCATATAACATATAATCTAATTTCAAAGTTTGGATCGTGCCATCCAACAATATAATCGGAGTAATGTATTGCTTCCTTCGGATGGCAGCGTGTATGTGGCAATCCACAATATACACGCTACACAACCGTGAGAGAGAGAACTTATTTTTACTTTCACTTTTATATAAGTACCATAAATTAGGATGAGTATTATCCTTTATATCATTAGATGGTTAGAAATCAGTTTTGCTTTTAACAAAGTATAAAAATAGCGCTCAACAATAAATGGTTCTAACGGATGAAAAAGGGATTAATCCATTGGAGTTACGAAATTATTATTGATTAGATACGGAAGAAGATTTTTATGTAATATAATTTATATTATTTCCGTATGCTTAGTTTATAATCCGACATTTTCATTGTCCTGGTGCTGTCACCCACCATAACAAAGGACTGGTTCGATATATTGTCGCTATGCACCATAGCCGAAATTATAGAATTCATATCCGGATTATTCATCATTGTTCTTCCAAACTTCGTCATTTCTTCCTTGTTGCCTTTTGTATTATCCAGAATCATTTCAATCATCTCCTTCCGCATTTCAGGATTTGACGATATTTTAGCCATCCATTCAGTAGCTTGAATCACTACATCTACTTTAGTATCCTTTTTTTTGTTCTGGGCAATTAATGGCATAGACATTATTAATAGGAATAATATTATATATTTCATTTTTAGTCCTTTGCCTTTTTATAAATCTCTTCGTGACTACTTAAAGTCTTTTTTGCCGGTAATTAAGTACGACAATATTATGAAGAACGGGATAGTAAGTAAATCGTTCAAAGGGATGAAAAAGTAATTAATCCTTTAGTAGAAGTATTTTTAAATCGGAGCAAGTTAAATTAGTTCTTTGATAACTTAAGGTTTACCAACTGAAACTCTTTAATAATTATTCATGTTACGCAAAAGATATTTAAAATAGCCCCGGCATAAAGAAGCTATGTGAATAATATTCATGCAAAGTAGAACTCATCCTTGACAAAGTCATCCTTTTGGGAAAATCCCTCTCTTAAAAAGAGAGGGACTTTGAAAATTGGACAATTTCACCCCTTCCCTTTATAAGAGAATGGCCTGCCTAACGGACAGGCAGGTTGGAGGATGAGTTCGAGTGCTTGATTAATAATTTTCACACAGCCTCTAAAGGTCGTGGCTATAAATTCATTTATTTTGCGTAAAATGAGTTATTAATCTCAAATTTTTATTAAAAAACCCTCAATTATTTACACTAAATATTCTATAATTACTTTTAATATATAGAGTTAACGTAAACCCCCCCCTCCATAATCCGGGCA
>PLNZ01000410.1 GCA_003142915.1 Ignavibacteriales bacterium
AATTTTATGCCCTAATACATAATTATAATATGCCTGAATTACTTATATAATTTGATATTAAAATAAGCCGGATAAATTACAAGCTAATTATGTCCAGTATTTTATTATTTTAATAACTAACTTTATTAAAATAATAATAAAACAACTAAGAAAAATGACCTAATCTTAAAGATATTCGAGAAAAATTTTGACGAAATTCTATTAAAAATATTCAGGAGATCTGAATGAAAGCATTATTAATTATCGATATGCAAATAGGTCTGTTTGGCAAGTACAGTCCCCGCTTTGATGCATTAAATGTAATTGATCGTATTAATAAACTTTCTGATATTATTTCATTAAATAATGGGAAAGTGATTTTTATTCAGCACAATGGTCCTCAAGGAGATGTTTTTGAAACAAATACTGACGGCTAGAAAATTTTACCCGAATTAGTAAGACGTAAGAATGATATCGTTGTACAGAAAACCGTATGCGATTCGTTCTATAAAACAGAATTGGACACTATTTTAAGGGGTAATAAAATTAATGAAATTATTATAACCGGCTGCGCAACCGATTTCTGCATTGATACTACTATACGTTCAGCGGTAAGTAAGAATTATGATGTAACCGTAGTCTCTGATGCGCATACTACTTCAGATCGTCCACATCTAAAGGCGGAAGTAGTAATACAGCATCATAACTGGGTATGGAGAGATTTAATAACACCCTCAAAGGCTGTAAAGGTAATTCCTTTTGAAGATTTGATCATAGAATTATAACCATCATCTGTATTATCATTTAGTCAAAGGCATTTTGGCAATACTTTTGATGATAAGAGACAATCATATGCAACACAACTGGTAAAGAATAAAATTGAAATACTAACTGGAATAAGAAGTTATTTCATTAATGTTTATCTTTTAATAAAATTTCTTTAGCGAGATTTAGATATGCCTGGGATCCGGGTGATCTTAAATTATACAATATAGCCGGTTTATGAAAAAACTCTGCTTCTGTTAAGGTTGTATTTTTAGGTATAACTGTTTCAAATAGATAGCTTCCATAACCCCTGACTAATTCCTCATTAGTTAGTGACCAGGCTCTAGTATCCGGTTCGTATATCGTACGGAGGATGCCTTCGATTTTAAGCTGGGCATTATAATGACTCTTTATCCAAAGATAGTAATCAAACATTTTTTTTAATGCAAGAATAGAGAAATCTCCTGCTTTAATCGGGATAAGAACAGAGTCGGCTGTTGTTAAAGCAATTGAAGTTAATCCCTTTAACGATGGAGGGCAGTCTATAATGATATATTCGTAAGAAAGAAGTTCCGGCGAATTAAGAATATTTTTAAACAGATATACATAACTTGTAATACGAATTAATCTTTCTTCAATATCGGGGGTGGAAATATCCGAAGGGATAAAGTCAAGGAATTCCAGTTCGGTTTTATTTATAACTTGAGTTATTGATTTGGCAAAGCTAAAAACTTTGAAAATACCGGATTCAATTTTGTCGGGCTGGAAGTTTAAGAATCCGGAGCATGAACCCGACGGATCGAAATCGATTAGTAAAGTTTTTTTCTCGGATGCAGCCAGGCAGGCAGATAAATTAATAGCGGTAGTAGTCTTTCCTACGCCCCCTTTCCCAACTGCAATTGCTATTATCTTCCTCATATTGGAGGTAAAAAAAATTAGCAGGTCTGTTTAATTAAAATTATCATTATCTAATCCTGTGCCAATTTCAAAGAATAACGGGTATTCTTTGAATAATTTAACTATTTTCCAAATCTAAAATATATATTTGGTATGATAAATCCTTGTACTTATTAATTAATAAAAACTAAATTTGAAATGTTTTCTTTTTGACTCTATTGTAGGCATAAAACCAACATGCTTATTTAAGCAGCCTGTCGATTTCTTTTACTTCTTTCAAGGCGCCTATTTTTATAAAATATTTTTTAGCGCTTACAAAGTAGGATTTCTTTTCGCTTTTTTTTTGCATATACTTATAAAGTAATCCAAGCTCAAATTCAGTTTCAGCTTTATTCATTTCATTGTTAAGTTCTTTGTTTATTCTTAAACTGGTGCAAAGATAATTTTCTGCAAGTTCATAATCCTTTGTATCGCGGTGAATTATACCTTTTATCTTATATACCTCTGCTAAAGAAAGTCTATCATTGAGTTTATGGCAAATTTCCAACGCTTTCTCTGCAAAAAAGCTGCTTAGTTTATATTCTTTCTGAATTGCATAGATCGCTGCTTTACCAAGATATGAAATTCCTAATGTAGGCAGGTACCCTTTTTTTGAAGAAAGATCAATACTTTGATCGAACTCTTCAATCGCCTGCCGGTATAAATGCATTTTACTATGAAGCATGCCTATGTTATGTTTAATTTCAGCAATTATTTTTAGATCATTTACAGAATTAAATTTTTCTAAAGCATTGTTATAATGTTTTAAAGCTAAATCAAAATTGCCCTGAATATTATTTATGATGCCGAGATTAATTTCAATTTTAGCTTTTGTGCGGTAGTCCTTTTTATTCTTCAAAAATGATAATGCCTTTTCGAAATGAATATGCGCCTGGCTCAAATTTCCTAATTCACCGTGAATGGTGCCAAGAAGATTTTCGCAATCAGCACAACCTTTATCATTGTTAAATTTTCTAAAAATGTTGTAAGCGCCATTAATATAATTAAAACTAATCCCCCATAAGGCTTGCTTGCTAAAAATATCGCCCAAAGATAAAAGTGAATCGGCAGTTATATTCTTTAATGTAACTCAGAAATCCACCTTCTCCGAAGGTGGATTTTTAATAGATATGTAAGGTATGTAAGCTTATTTATTTCTATTTTGGACTCAGCATTAACAATTAAACGATTTTTAACGTAACCTGAAGATAATTGTCAAATGTTAATTTCTTTTTTCTCTGAGTGGAAACCCATGTGGATAATTTTAAAGCATTGCCCAGAAAAATCAATGGAGAGGACAAAAAACCCAAATAAGATCCGGGTTTTAACAAGAAAAAGAAACTTTTAATAAATGATATTAACCTAATAGTAATATTCCTCAAGAAAGACTCCATTATTTTGAAGAATCAATATTTTAATTGGATTTATTCTTAAAAATAAATAAAATGGATCACAATTAAAATTATTGCAAGGATATGTATTTTTGAATTATTCATCATTTGATAATATTGCTTATATATAAAATGCGATAATTTCATTAGATTTAAATGATGAATTAGCTCTTCTTCTAAAATTGTAAATTAAATTTTCATATATAAAAACGGAGTTATTTAATGAGTGCTTCTGATATTGGTCTTATAGGTTTAGCGGTAATGGGAGAAAACTTAGTTTTAAATATGGAAAGCAAGGGGTTTAAAGTTTCTGTTTTTAACAGGACTATTGAACGCGTTAACAATTTTGTTAACGGCAGGGCTAAGGGTAAAAATATTGTAGGAACATATTCAATTGTTGAATTAATAAAAACATTAAAAAGGCCGAGAAAAGTAATGTTGATGGTAAAGGCTGGTAAACCTGTTGATGATTTTATAGAATTACTTTTACCTTGCCTGGAAGAAGGTGATATTATAATTGACGGGGGAAATTCATATTTTGAAGATACAAACCGCAGAACCAGGTATGTTGAAAGTAAAGGATTGCTTTATATCGGTACAGGTGTTTCGGGAGGTGAAGAAGGCGCTTTAACTGGTCCCTCAATAATGCCGGGCGGTTCGGTAAAAGCATGGGAATATATTAAGCCTATTTTCCAATCGATTGCTGCAAAAGTTGAAGATGGTACACCATGCTGTGAATGGGTAGGTGAGAACGGGGCAGGACATTTTGTGAAGATGGTTCATAACGGGATTGAGTATGGAGATATGCAATTAATTTCCGAAGCATACCAAATGATGAAAGAGTTGCTGCATCTGACTGCGGAAGAGATGCACGAGGTATTTAAACAGTGGAATAAAGGAGAATTAAATTCATACCTGATTGAAATTACGAGGGATATTCTTGCTTTTAAAGATGAAGATGGTACTCCGCTTGTAGATAAAATTCTTGATACTGCAGGTCAAAAGGGAACAGGTAAATGGACTGTCATGGCAGCGCTTGATTTGGGTGTCCCCTTAACATTGATCGGGGAAGCTGTATTTGCCAGAACATTATCTTCAATGAAAGGGGAAAGAGTTGAAGCATCAAAAGCCTTTCCCCGTATAAAAGCTCACTTTAAAAGTGATACGGAAAAGATGATTGTTGATCTTGAACAGGCACTATATGCTTCTAAACTTGTATCATATGCGCAAGGATATTTATTGATGAAAGCCGCGGCAAAAGAGTATAGCTGGAATCTGAATTATGGCGGCATAGCTCTGATGTGGCGGGGAGGATGCATTATCCGTTCTGCTTTTCTTGAGAAAATAAAAGATGCCTACCATAAGGATTCCGGGTTATCCAATTTATTATTGGACACGTTTTTTAAAGCTAAGATTGAACAGGCACAGGAAAGCTGGAGAAGGATTATTTCAACTGCGGTACTCAACGGAATATGGGTTCCGGCAATAACAACTGCTTTAGAGTATTTTGACGGCTTTAGAAATGACAAGCTTCCCGCAAATTTAATACAGGCACAGAGAGATTTTTTTGGCGCTCATATGTACGAAAGAATTGACAAACCCGGTGGCGTTTTCTTCCATACCAACTGGACGGGAAAAGGCGGAGAGACGGCTTCTTCGGCATATAATGCATAAAAACAATTAGAGAGAAATCAATTTTTCTAGAATTTAGCAGACATTAGTATTTCAACAATGAGGCAATGGAACAATTAATCTTATCCGGCATTTATTTAATTATTCAAATTTTGAATCTTTAAATTTTTAAAATTCTTTTTCCATAAACCGTATAATTCAAAACCAAATAATAACAATACCGGGATATATTCAAGAATTAGAACCGGAGTATATTCCTTCCATATGCCGTTTAACTGGTAATTTAATATAGTGAATGATGTAAGGCTGATTAAGCCTACGTATAGGATACCGCTCCACCTTGGGATAAATGGCAGTAATACCGCGAGCCAAGTTAAATACCACGGGTGAACAACAGGTGAAAAAATAAATAACAGGAATATTGATAAATATATTTTAGTTATTAAATCTTTTCGGCTTAATATAACCGGCAGGTACATAATAATAAAAATAATACCGCAAATAAGCCTTGTGCGTTGGTTATCCTTGAAGAATAAGTCTAATATATTGAATATTATGCCGTTGAAAGTCCAGTTTTCGGTAAAGTTCATTAATGCCTGGAATGGTGAGCCTGTAAATAAATAAGGAAGATACATCAGCAAACATAGTAGAGCCGGAACTGCAACTACTTTTATTTTATCTTTAAATTCTTTTTCGTTGAAGAAAAATATAGGTATTAAAATTAGCCCGAGCGGTTTGATACAAATAGAAGCTGAAAGAAAAATCAGGCTCAATAATTTTTGCTTATTCAGGTAAAAGTAGATAGTAAAGATGAATAACGGAAGTCCGAAACCATCAAGATGGGCATCTATAAAAAACTGAAATATCGGCAGAGAACATAAAGCATATATTAGAATATTTTTATAAGGAAGCTTTAATTTTTTCAAAACAATGAAAATCCCCCAAAGAGAAATAATATCCGATAGCAGTAGAAATATTTTTATCCCTATAAAACTTTCTCCTCCGATTAAATATGAAAAATAAAAAATAATTTGGCTCAGGGGGGGATAAATAGTCTTCATATCGGGAAAGTTTATTAGTTTTGGCAGCTTATCCGTGTGGAGGCTATTTAATGCAGTATCTGCCGGTGCATACTTATATGGATTTATTCCGTATGCCTGAACTTTTCCATCCCATATATATCTGTAATAATCATCGGAGCCTATGGGATTTACCGGAATGAATGCGAATCGCAAAATAAAAGATAAACCTAAGAGAATATAAACATATTTAAGCGGCAGTTCATACTTTATTATTTCCCGGCTAATGGATATAAATAGTAAAGATGAAGAAATAAAAGTGATAGTATATATGAAAATGGGTTTCAACCCAATAAATGCAAAAAGAAGAAAAGTGAAACTAAACAGTATAATTGACGGGATAAATAATATTTTTTGTTTTTTGTGCACTAATTTTAAGCATTCATTATAATAAGAAAGATAAATAAAACCGGATAAATCCCAAAATACGTGCCTGAGAAATTATAGAATACTTAAGTTGGAAAGTTACTTCTGAAGTAATAAATTATTATTCAGTTCCGGGATTAATTTCTTCATCTTTCAATCGCTTAGCCTCCAATTCTTCAAGTTTCTTTTTACCATACGCAATTCGTGTAATTGTTACAAATAAAACGGGAACGATAAAAATTGCAAGTAGAGTAGCTGCAAGCATACCACCAAGTACCGTGAAGCCAATAGTAGATCTTGCCTGAGCGCCGGCGCCGCTTGCAAAAGCTAAAGGGGACACGCCGAATATAAATGCCAAGGACGTCATAAGAATAGGACGCAGACGCAATTTAACTGCTTCTAATGTAGCTTGAACAAGAGGTATGCCTCTTTCTAATCTGTCTTTGGCGAACTCAACTATTAAGATCGCATTCTTTGCCGCCAAACCGATAAGAGCAATTAATCCGATTTGTGCATATACGTTGTTATTAAGGCGGGGTATAAAAGTAAGAGTTAAAATTGCTCCGAAAGCTCCTATAGGAACAGCTAATAATACTGAAAAAGGTACCGACCAGCTTTCATAAAGCGCAGTTAAAAATAAAAATACAAATACAATTGATAATGCAAAAATAGTTATCGTACTATTGCCGGCATTTATTTCTTCTCTGCTTAACCCCGAAAATTCATAACCGTATCCGGCAGGCAGAACATTTGCGGCTACTTCTTTCATAGCATCAATAGCCTCACCGCTGCTATATCCTTCTGCAGCAGTACCATCCATTTCAGCAGAACGGAAAAGATTATAATGCGATATCATAGGGGCATTTTCAGTTACTTTGTAACTAGCCAATGTGCTTAACGGAACCATTTCCCCGGCGGAATTTTTAACATAATATTTTAGAAAATCCTGTATTCTTTCTCTGTAGCTCGTATCAGCCTGTGCCACAACATGGAAATTTCTGCCGTATATTGTAAAGTCATTAACGTAATAACTGCCAAGGTACGTTTGAATCGTGTTGAAAACATCTGCTATTGAAACACCAAGTTTCTCGCATTTTTCCCTGTCAATATCTACCTGGTAGCTTGGGGTATGTGCAGAAAAGAATGTAAAGACCCGGCTTAGTTCGGGACGTTTGTTAGCGGCTGTAACAAACGATCGTACCACATTTTCGAATTGCTTTATACTGTCGGTGCTTTCACGTTGTTCCAATTGGAAAGTAAAACCGCCGGTTGCCCCTAAACCGGGAATTGCAGGGGGAGGTATTACAACAACATTAGCATCTTTGATAGTAGACAACTTCCTTTGTAAAGTCGCTATTAAAGAATTTATTTGAAGTGACCTATCAGTTCTTTCACCCCATGGTTTTAATTGAACGAAAATAGTGCCGCTATTTGATTTAGTGCCAAAAGTAACAACGTTCAATCCTCCAAGTGCAGAATAATGAGCAATACCGGGTGTTTGCTTTAAAATAGACATCATGCTGTTAAGCGCCTCCAGGCTTCTTGCCGTAGATGAAGCTTCAGGCAATTCAAATGTAACATATAATCTGCCTTCATCTTCAGTCGGAATAAAACCGGTTGGTTTTGTTTTAAATAGCAATACAGTTCCGGCATAGATAAAAATTAATATTATGATAAAGTAGGGAGTTACTTTTATACATTTTCTTACACCCGAACTATATGTATCGGTTGTCTTTTTAAACCATATGTTAAACTTTGTAAAAAACTTATGGATGCCTTTATTCTCTTTAGTTGGGTCTGTTGGTTTTAAGAATAGAGAGCATAACGCAGGAGTTAAAGATAATGCTACAAAAGCAGAAATTAATACTGAAACTGCAATTGTTATTGCAAACTGCTGATATAATTTCCCTACAATTCCCGGTATGAAGCCGACAGGGATAAATACCGCAGCAAGTATTAAAGCTATGGCTATAACCGGTGCGGATATATCGCTCATAGCTTTTGATGTAGCTTCCACTGGGGAAAGCTTCTCTTCGTCAATGTAATGTTGAGCTGCCTCGACTACAATAATGGCGTCATCTACAACAATACCGATGGCTAATACAAAACCAAACATGGTAAGTGTATTAATGGTAAAATGCAGCGGGATAAAAAATGCAAAAGTTCCAATTATAGAAACCGGTATTGCCAGTACCGGTATTATAGTTGCCCGCCAACTTTGCAGAAATAAAAATACAACCAGAACAACAAGTCCCAAAGCTTCAAGCAGTGTAGTTACTACTTCACTTATTGATACTTTCACAACCGAGACAGCTTCGAAGGGTACAACATAATCTACATCTTTTGGGAAAGACCTTTTTAATTCATCCATTGCTTTGTAAATACCATTTGCAACTTCTAAGGCATTACTGCCCGGCGCTTGAAAAATCATTAAATAGGATGCCTTTTTCCCATCTACAAATGAATTATTTGCATAACTAAACTTGCCAAGCTGAACCCTTGCTACATCTTTTAAGTGAACTGTTGAGCCCTGCTGGAGGTTTTCGCGGATAATAATATTACCGAATTGTTCTTCCGTACTTAAACGGTTGTTTGTAAGAACAGTGTATTCGAAAGCCTGTGAATTATTTTGCGGCGGCCCACCTATGGAACCTGCAGCTATTTGTAAATTCTGCTGAACTAACGCATTTATTACGTCGTCGGCTGTAAGATTTAATTGAGCCAGCTTATCAGGCTGAAGCCATATTCGCATGCTGAAATCATCGGCTCTTGTGAAGATATCTCCTACTCCATTAACACGCAGCAAAGCATCCTTGATAAATATATTTGTATAGTTGTCAAGGAATGTAATTCCATGAGTTCCGTTAGGAGAGTAAATTGCTGCAAGAAGTAAAATACTCGGAGTTCGTTTTCTTGTAGTTAAACCCAGCCGTTTAACAACATCAGGCAATTGTGGTGTTGCAATCCCAACTCTATTTTGTATGTCGAGTGCTGCTACATCCGGATCGGTTCCAACATTCAGTGTGACATTGATAGTGGACCTGCCGTCGCTGGTACTATTGCTTTGCATGTAAGCCATACCGGGGGTGCCGTTTACCTGTGATTCGATAGGAGTAGTAACTGTCTGCTCTACAGTTAGTGCATCTGCACCGTTAAATAATCCTGTTATTTGTACGGTAGGCGGAGTAATATCGGGGTATTGGCTTATAGGTAAATTAAAAATGGCGATTAAACCCACTAATACAATAATTGTTGATATAACTATCGCTGTTATCGGCCTTTTAATGAAAAAATTTGCTATCATCTTTTATCCCGTCTGAGTATTAATTACCAGGTACCGCCTGAGTAACCTGTTTTGCATGCATTGGAGCTATAACGATCGGAGAATTATCACGGAGTTTTTGTATTCCTTCGGTTACTATTAATTCGCCCGGTGTTAATCCGTCTTTTACTATTACCATATCATTTATCTGTAATCCAAGTTTAACATTTGTCTGAACAGCTTTATTCTCATTTACCACAAATACAAAATATTCTCCCATCTGTTCCGTCACCGCTTTATACGGAATCACAATACTGCTTGCATCATTGTTATTGAGTACACGAACATTACATGTTAGTCCGGGTTTTAACAAATAATTAGAGTTTGAAAATATTAATCGCGTTTTTAAAGTTCCTGTTTGAGGGTCAACCGCTCTGTCTAAGAGGCTGAGATGTCCCGGATATGGATATATTGTCTGGTCCGGAAGAGCAATAGTAAATGTTGAATCTTTGGGTTCGGTTTTTTTATGCAATAAATTGGTAAACTTAGGAATAAGTTTTTCATCGATGCTGAAATCTACTGCTATGGGATTATCTGAAGATATTGTATTCAATAATGTTTGTCCGGTTGTAACTGCAGAACCTAATTTTACCTGGGAAATGCCGATAGTACCATCGTATGCAGCATAGATAATAGAATTACGCAGGTTTGTTTGTATGGCATTAACATTACTTTCAGCAGCAGCCACCTGCATTTTTGCGGATTGCAAATCTGTTTCTGAATGTTCCAGCACTTGCCTGGCAATAGCGTCATTTTTTGCAAGATCGTTATATCTATCGGCATCCTGCTGTGCTCTTAATAGATTTGCTTTTGCAACATTAAGAGCAGCAACAGCCTGCTCATAAGCAGCCTTGTATTGTTGCTGATCTATAGCATATAATTTCGCTCCTTTATTTACATGCTGCCCATCTGTAAAATATATATTCGTTAAATAACCGGAAACTTCCGGTCTGATTTCAACTTGATTTAATGAAGTTACGCTTGCGGGGTAAACATCATAATAAATTGCTTGCACTGACTTAACTTTATATACATCAACCGGCGTAGCCGGTATTTTTTGTGCACTTTTGTTGTTGCATGAGGTAATTGCAACCATAATAATTGCAAATCCTAATAAATATATTTTATTTTTCATAATACTTAACAATTTTATTTTCTAATATTTAATTGTTCCCAAAGCTTTTTGGACATCCAATTTGCTGCTTAGTACCCTGTACAAAGAAGTAATATAGTTAACCTGTGTAGTCCTTAAATCTGTCTCTGCTGTTATAACATCTAAATAAGTTTTAAATCCGGACTTATATTGCAATTGAATTATATTGTAAACCTCTCTTGCAAGTTCAAGATTGTTCTTTTGAACATAATAATTGTTCAGATCGCTTTTATAATTTGCCAAAACTTGAGTGTACTCCGTGTTAAATGAATCTTTTAATGATGCGAAATTATACTCAAAGCGCTTAAGTTCTAATTCAGCCTGGTCAATTTCCTGAATGCGCTTGCCCCCGGTAAAAATCGGGAATGTTAACTCAATACCGATATAAGAGCTCGGGTAATTTATATTATAAAGCTTAGACCATTGGTCATCCTGATAATTAAGATTATACTCGCCAAAAGCAGAAATTGACGGAATAAAGCTCCACTCGTAATAATTCAGGTTGGCTTCCTGCAAACGCTTTTGCGTTTGCAATAACTGGTACTCAATTCTATTCTCGTAAACTATATTCTGTGTGGTATCTATAAAAACATCATTTGCCATTTGAGCCCTGTCATAATCCAATTTTAAATCACCATCCGGGGGATAACCCATTAGCTGCTTTAACTGGGCTTTGCTTACTTTTAAAAACTCGTCATCCTGTTTTTTTTCAGCTAAGGCATTATTCAATGTAATACTGGCCCGCATATAATCTGTTTTATCAACGACCCCGCTTATATATTGATTGTATGTATCCTTAGAACTCTTTTCAAGCCTGGTAATATCTTCGTTTATTAAATCTATTTGATCTTGTGCAAGTAAAACGGCATAAAATGCTTTACTTACATCTATGATAACGGAAATTTTATTATTAGTAGTTATTTGTTTGGCTTGTTTGCGAACATCTCCGGCGGTGGTGCTGGCTAAGAGAACATCCCGGTTAAATATATTTTGGGTTACTGAAAATAGACCGCTTGAATTATCCTTTACACCGACCACTGCCCCGCTGCCCTCGAATATTGTTACAGGCAGTTGGTAGTCATGTATTATATTAAAATTAAAATTTATTTGCGGATACCAGTCGGCAAGCTTACTGTTTATTTCCCTGTCTGTTATTTGTTCATCTATTAATGTTTGTTGTATTTGCGGCTGATGTTCGAGCGCATATTGCACACAATTTTGCAAAGTACCGTTCTGAAGTAAAGAGTCTGATTTTATTTGAGGTTGAGAATGTATTGGACTATTTAATAATAAAACAGTAGATAATAAAAGGAGAAATATTTTCATAGTAAGATTTTTTTTCGTCAATTTTTAATCCGTCTTTATACAGTCGTAAAACTAATATTATTACACCTTTGTTCCTTTGATGTAAGTCATTTTAAGTTTGCTTTTAAAAAGTAAGTGTTCTTGATAAAGCCTGTCTGAAAAAGTTTGTATAGCTAAGAAATTATATTATTACACTTTTAAATTGTTAAAAATGAAAATAATAAATTCTATAAATATAATAAAGTTCAGGCGAAAACAAGCATAAATTTGATAAGATAATTTTAAAAGAAATAATTAAATCGTATTATTCTTACTTCCAGCTTATTTGAATACTTTAATCGAAGCTTTCTTATTTCGGGTAAATAACTTACACTTATTCTTAGTTCAAAAACCTTTTATAGTATTGTCATATAAGTTTTTGTTTTTTGTGAGCAAATATTTTCTTTGCTGCTTTCCCTTTGTCCATTGAACTTTAGACTTTGCTCTCGCGCTTTAGCGCGCTATGGATTAATGATTATATCTCAATAATTAAAATAGTATCAATATCGTCTATTTTGTCATCCGGAACCTGAACTGTAATACCAAATCCATCTTGCTTGAATTTTATTTCACTACCATTGGAGAATAGCTTAATATTTTTAATTTTTTTCCCGAAATCCGGAATCAAAAAGTTTGAATTTTCAGCGCTTAATATATGCACATACACTTTATTGCCTTTTTGAGTAGTAACACCCCATGATTTGGGAGATACCGGACCTCCGTTTGTGCCATATACTGTTTCTCCGTTT
Source organism: Ignavibacteriales bacterium (assembly GCA_003142915.1). GTDB lineage: Bacteria > Bacteroidota > Ignavibacteria > Ignavibacteriales > Ignavibacteriaceae > FEN-1297. The sequence continues at coordinate 12,717 of PLNZ01000410.1, forward strand.
TTATCCAACCATTTCCCAATTTCTTTTAATGTTGAAATAAACCGGGAATGAAATTTACCATTAGGCATAGGCCCAACATTTAATAAAAAGTTAGCATTATTCCCTGCAGCTTTTACCAAATATTGCACTAATGATTTTACCGATTTGAAATTATTATCAAGTAAATTGAATCCCCATGAATCGTTCATCGTTTCACAAGTTTCTAACGGTAGTGATCCGATTTTTGATTCTGAATTAAATCCTGCAGTGTTTTTCCCGGGTAAATCCTTTTCAAACATTTGAAAATCTTCCCCGGGATTTGGGGCAAGATGATGATTACTTCCAATCATACACCCTGGTTGGAGGCTATGAATAAGACTATAAGTTTTATCGAGCTGCCAATCGGTATTTCGTTTATCCCACATGCCGTCAAACCAGATGCCGGAAATTTCACCGTAGTTTGTTAAAAGTTCGGTAAGCTGGGCATTCATGAAACTAAGGTATTTATTCCAATTACCGCTGTCCGGTCGTCCTGAATACTGACCGGTATTGCCGCGGGGATAGTAATCATTTTGGTACCAATCTAATTGAGAATAGTAGAGGAATAATTTTATGCCCTGTTTATGGCACTCATCTGCAAGCATTTTTATTACATCCCTTTTATAAGAGGTTCGGTCCATTATATTCCAATCGGTTTTCTTTGTAGCGAACATTGAAAATCCGTCGTGATGTCTTGTAGTAATAGTAATATATTTCATTCCTGCAGCCTTCGCAATTGCAACCCATTCTTTTGGGTTAAAATCCACGGGATTAAAAAACTCCGGCAGTTCCTGATATATTTCCTTGCTGATTGCTTTTTGCTGCATAACCCATTCACCGCTTCCGAGCACACTGTAAACTCCCCAATGAATAAATAAACCGAATTTTGCATCATGAAACCATTCCCGGTTTTTAAGATTCCCGGCAGAAGGAACATAATCAGTTTGTGCAAATCCTATTTGAAAAAAAATTAATGAGATTATTGTAAGTAAAAGTAATTTTATTCTTTTCATAATTTTACCTATTATTATATTTAAAGAAAGTTCTAAAAACGTAGTTTATAATAAATATTTTGAGTGTTAAAATAATCAAAAATAATATTTATGTAACTAAGGATTTTTTACATCAAAATATTTTCCGTTTTCATTTTTAGCAAGATTTATTGGGTGAAAACCTTGCCGGCAATGTGTTGCCTATTAAAGATGAGCAGTTCGAAGATTTTGCATTGGGAACCTTAATGAATAAGGTAAAAACAAATGAAACGGTCAGCAGGAAAGATATATGTAGGATTTTCCCTAAATAATAAATTATCTCATTTGCTGTATCTGTTTATACTGCTCTTAAAACCATTATCCTCCCATCACAACCCCAACTTTTGAGTAAATTCTCACATTTTAATCTTGACTTTTTTGTATAGATACTTTAGGTTTGGAATGTGTTTTTCGTTGAAAATTTCATTTATAGACTCGGAGTATTAGTGCCGGCAGGCAAGCTTGACGGGTTGGCTCGGCTCTATAAAATATACATTTAATTTGAGAAAAAAATGAGCTCTACTGAAGTATCGACTATTGAAGAACTTGCAAATAAAGAATATAAGTACGGTTTTGTAAGCGATATCGAGTCTGAAAGTTTTCCTCTCGGACTTAATGAAGATATAATCCGCAAACTTTCTGCTATCAAGAGTGAACCGGAATTTATGCTCGAATGGAGGCTTAAAGCTTATAGGCATTGGCTTACTTTAACAGAGCCAACCTGGGCAAATATTCATTATAATCCGATTGATTATCAGGCTATATCTTATTATTCAGCGCCAAAAAAGAAACCTAAGCTTAACAGTCTTGAAGAAGTTGACCCTGAATTGATAAGAACTTATGAAAAGCTCGGCATTTCGCTGGAAGAACAAAAGTTTTTTTCGGGTGTTGCAGTTGATGCAGTATTCGACAGCGTTTCGGTTGCGACTACGTTCAAGGAAAAACTGTCGGAGCTTGGTATTATTTTCTGCTCAATGTCGGAAGCTATAAAAAATCATCCGGATCTTGTAAAACAATACCTGGGAACCGTAGTGCCTTATACAGATAATTATTTTGCTTCTCTTAACTCAGCGGTATTCAGCGATGGCTCTTTTGCTTATATACCAAAAGGTGTACGCTGCCCGATGGAGCTTTCTACCTATTTTAGAATAAATGCTGCAAACACAGGACAATTTGAAAGGACTTTGATCGTTGCAGATGAAGGCGCTTATGTAAGTTACCTTGAAGGCTGTACCGCTCCTATGAGAGACGAAAACCAGCTTCACGCAGCTGTTGTGGAACTTGTAGCGCTTGATAATGCTGCTATAAAATATTCAACCGTACAGAATTGGTATCCCGGCGATAAAAACGGCAAAGGAGGCATTTATAACTTTGTAACAAAACGCGGATTATGTAAAGGCATAAATTCAAAAATTTCCTGGACTCAGGTCGAAACCGGTTCAGCCATTACGTGGAAATATCCAAGCTGCATTTTGCAGGGAGATAATTCAATAGGCGAATTTTACTCAGTCGCCGTTACTAATAATTACCAGCAGGCAGATACCGGCACAAAGATGATTCACATTGGAAAAAATACTAAGAGTACTATTGTTTCCAAAGGTATTTCCGCCGGCAAAAGCAGTAACAGTTACAGGGGGCAGGTTAAAATAATTAGGAAAGCAGACAATGCGCGTAACTTTTCACAATGCGATTCATTATTGATAGGCGATAAATGCGGCGCTCATACATTTCCGTATCTGGAGATAAATAATTCTACTGCACAGATTGAGCATGAAGCTACAACATCTAAGATAGGCGATGATCAAATATTTTATCTTAGTCAAAGAGGAATCGCTCTTGAAGATGCAATCAATTTGATTGTGAACGGCTACTGTAAAGAAGTATTTAAAGAGCTTCCGATGGAATTTGCAGTGGAAGCACAGAAATTACTAAGTGTCAGTCTTGAAGGAAGCGTTGGATAATGTAAACCCGGTATTCAATCCGGGAAACTATCATTAAATAATGAATTAAATATATTGGATTTAAAAAATTTTCACAATAAGATAGAAGCAACTATTAACTTATAAAATAAAATAATGAAAATATTACTCGGTGAATGTTTGCCGATCAGTTTGGCAAAAGAATTTCATGAGTATGAAATCTATAATAACTAGGATAAATTAATGTTAGAAATTAAAAATCTGCATGCAAGCATAGAAGGTAAAGAAATATTAAGAGGCATAAATCTAAAAGTAAATGCCGGCGAGGTTCATGCAATTATGGGACCTAATGGAAGCGGCAAGAGCACCCTTGCACAGGTACTTGCCGGACGAAAAGATTACGTAGTTACAGGCGGCGAAGTAATCTTTGAAGGGAAAAACTTATTGGATCTGGCTCCTGAAGACAGGGCAAGGGAAGGAATATTTTTAGCTTTTCAGTATCCTGTGGAAATTCCCGGTGTCAGTAATACCAACTTGCTTAAAACCGCAATAAATGAAATAAGAAAATACCGTGGCGAAGAAGCGCTTGACGCTATGGAATTCCTTACTGTTCTTAAAAAGAAAATGAAGCTTGTAGAAATGGATCAGTCACTTTTAAGCCGTGCAGTTAATGAAGGATTTTCAGGCGGCGAAAAAAAACGAAATGAAATTCTGCAAATGGCTGTTCTCGAGCCGAAACTGTCAATATTGGATGAAACCGACTCAGGCCTGGATATTGACGCTCTTAAAATTGTAGCTAACGGTGTTAATATGTTGAAATCTAAAGATAGAGCTATAATAGTTGTAACTCACTATCAAAGACTGCTTAACTATATTGTACCTGATTTTGTTCATGTTCTGTATAACGGAAAGATAGTAAAATCAGGCACAAAAGAATTAGCGCTTGAACTGGAAGAAAAAGGATACGACTGGCTTAAAGACCAAAAAGAGCTGGTGGAAGGATAGTATGAGCCGGACTTTAGATATTAAAAAATGGTACATATCGAACTTTCAAACGTTTGAGAATAGTCTTAACGGCGAAAGTTTAAAGCCCATCCACCGGGTTAGGAAAGAAGCAATTGCGAATTTTTCCAATCTTAATTTCCCGACTACCCATGATGAAGACTGGCGGTTTACCAACATTACGCCTTTATTAAAACATAATTTTCTGCCGGCGAAAAAAGTTAACTTAAAACAGAAGCAAATAAAAAATTTTATTTTTAAGAATATTTCTAATAATCTTCTCGTTTTTGTAAATGGTCATTTTGCACCGGGGCTTTCTAAAATTAAAAGCCTGCCCGATGGAATAAAAGTTGGAAATATTGCCGATGAAATTAAAAACGGCTCGGCAATTATCGAGGAACATTTAAATAAGTATGCAAATTATAAGACTCAAATTTTTACGGCATTAAGTACTGCGTTTACACAGGACGGTGCTTTTATTCATGTGCATGATAATAAGATTGTAGATGAGCCAATTAATATCCTGTTTATTACGGCAGCGGGAGAAGAAAAAATTTTATCCCAACCCCGAAATCTTTTTGTTGCAGGTAAAAATTCTCAGGTAACCATAATTGAGCGGTATGCTTCTCTTGATAACGGAATATATTTTACAAATGTAGTCTCGGAAATTGTAACCGGTGAAAATTCTTCAATCAATCATATCAAGATACAGGAAGAAGGATTAAAAGCATTCCATGTATCAAGAACTGAAGTAGACCAGGAAAAGAACAGTAATTTCGTTTCTTACTCGATATCGCTCGGCGGAGAGATTTCCAGGTACGATTTAAACTCAAAATTTAATGATGAGGGCGGTGAATGCTCCTTAAACGGGCTGTATCTTTTAACAGGCAACCAGCTTTATGATACTCATTCGTTAATAGATCATGCAAAGCCTCACTGTACAAGTCATGAGCATTATAAAGGCATTCTTGATGATACTTCCCGTGGGGTATTTAACGGTAAAGTTATAGTACGAAAGGATGCACAGAAAACAAATGCATTCCAGGAGAATAATAATATAATCTTATCTGATGGAGCTTTGGTAAATACAAAACCGCAGCTTGAGATTTTTGCGGATGATGTAAAATGCAGTCACGGAGCCACTGTTGGACAGCTTGATCAGGATTCTTTATTCTATTTGAGATCGCGGGGTATAGGAGAAGAAAAAGCACGTGATATTTTGATACACGCATTTGCGAGCGATGTTATAAAATCAATTAAGGTAGAGCAGGTAAAAAATTATCTTGAAGAAATTCTTGAAGGAAGATTTAATAAAAAAAATAATTGACTGCCCCTAAAGGAAAATATCTTAGTACTGCTAATTGCATAGTCATCACGGTGTGGGTATTCTTTGTGTTCATGCGGTGTAATGAATTCAAATTCGCTCTTACCATTAAGGTGCTAAGATAACTAAAGAACACTTAGGATTTATTAGTGGTTAAATTAAACGAAAGATAAAAAGTGAATAAAGTTATTGTAAACAGCGGTTTAAAAGCCTTTGATGTGGAAAAAATTCGTTCTGATTTTCCTATACTTCATATAAAAGTACACGGCAAACCTCTATGCTATTTTGATAATGCTGCCACTACTCAAAAACCTAAAGTTGTTATTGATAAGCTTGTTGAGTTCTATTCTTCCATGAACGCTAATATTCACAGGGGCGTTCACTATTTAAGCGTAGTATCCACCAAAGCTTATGAGGATTCAAGGGTAAAGATAAAAAAATTTATAAATGCTTCAAGTGAAAAAGAAATAATCTTCACCAAAGGAACTACCGATTCAATAAACTTAGTTGCCGGTTCATTTGCACGCGGAAAATTGAGAGACGGAGACGAAATAATAATTACCGGGATGGAGCATCATTCAAACATAGTTCCATGGCAGCTTATAGCTAATGAAAAAAATATTAAACTAAGAGTTGTACCCATTACCGATAATGGTGAAATTGTCTTTGAAGAATTTGTTAAGATGATAAACGGAAAAACAAAGCTTATATCCGTTGTTTACGTTTCAAATTCACTGGGGACAGTTAACCCTGTTGAAGAAATAATTGAGGCTGCCCACAATCATAATATACCGGTTTTTCTTGACGGCGCACAAGCAATACAACACTTGAATGTTGATGTGCGGAAACTTGACTGCGATTTTTTTGCGTTTTCAGGACATAAAATTTACGGTCCTACGGGAATAGGCGTTCTTTACGGAAAAGAAAAATTATTGAATGAGTTACCGCCATACCAGGGCGGAGGAGACATGATCTCAAAAGTAACATTTGAAGAAACTACCTTTAATACGCTGCCTTATAAATTTGAGGCGGGTACTCCAAACATTGCTGATGCTATCGCTTTGGGTACTGCAATTGATTATATATCAGGCATTGGTATTGATGCCATATCAAAGCATGAAAGCGAATTATTAGAATATGCAACTGAAAAAATTTCCGGATTGGAAGAAGTAAAAATAATCGGTAATGCAAAAAGGAAAAGTAGTGTCCTTTCTTTTGTAATTGAAAATATTCACCCGCATGATGTCGGTACTTTCCTTGATTTTGAAGGAGTGGCAATCAGGACGGGGCATCACTGTACGCAGCCGGTTATGGACCGCTTTCATATTCCTGCTACTTCACGCGCTTCTTTTGCCTTGTATAATACAAAAGAAGAAATAGATGTGCTTGTTAGCGGATTAAAAAAAATAATAGAGGTTTTTAAATAATGGACACTGAATTAAGAGAATTGTATCAGCAGGTAATTTTAGACCATAATAAAAGTCCAAGGAATTTTAAGAAACTGGAGAATGCAAACCATATCGCCGAGGGATATAACCCTCTATGCGGTGATAAAATTAATCTTTACCTCATTGTTGAAGATGATATTGTTAAAGATATCGGGTTTCAGGGTTCGGGATGTGCAATTTCAAAAGCATCTGCTTCTTTAATGAGCTCCATAGTAAAAGGAAAAACAAAAAAAGAAGTGGAGAAACTATTTTCAAAATTCCATGATCTTGTTACCGGCAAACTTAATAATGAAGCTGATATTGAAGCGCTTGGCAAGCTTGCCGTATTTGCAGGTGTAAGAGATTTCCCCGCAAGAGTTAAATGTGCAAGCCTTGCGTGGCATACTTTAATCTCTGCTTTAAAAGATGAACAACATGTAGTTTCAACGGAAGACTAATATATGTTTCCGAAAAAAGAAAAAACTCAAGCCGAAGTGGAAACAATAAATAAACAGGAACTTGAAGAAAAGATCATTCAGGTTTTAAAAACTTGCTATGATCCTGAAATTCCTGTCGATATATTCGAACTTGGCTTAATATATGAAATTAAAATTGATAATGAAGCAATTGTAAATATTAAAATGACTTTAACTTCCCCCGCATGCCCGGTTGCCGGATCTCTTCCGGGCGAAGTCGAATTGAAAATCAAATCTATCCCGGAGGTTAAAAACGTAAAAATCGAGTTGGTCTGGAATCCTCCTTGGGATAGGGACATGATGTCTGACGTCGCAAAAGTTGAATTAGGAATGTATTAATTTAATTCTTGCTCTTAATCATCTGCTTAATCTTTTTTGAATATTTAATTTGTACAATCAAAAATAAATTAGGAATACAATCAGGATTAAGAGTTAGAAAAAATCAAAGAAGACTGGATAATCAAATACAATAGGATATAAGATAGGAGAAATCATGTTAAATATTTTTTCGCGTTCGCCGATGTATGACCAGGAAGCAGTCCAGCCAATGAGGGACGAACTAATTGCAGTTGGCTTTGAAGAATTACTTACTTCTGGTGATGTTGATAAAGCCCTCAATATAAAAGATGATAAAACAATTATGGTACTAATAAATTCCGTATGCGGATGTGCAGCGGGAAGCGCCAGACCTGGCGTTTCGCTTGCATTACAGCATAATGTAATTCCTGATAAACTTTATACCGGTTTTGCAGGACAGGAAAGAGATGCTGTAGAAAGAATTCGCCGTTACATCGGCGATTATCCGCCTTCTTCGCCAGGCATAGCATTGTTTAAAAATGGAAATCTTATTTACTTTATGCAGAGATATGAAATAGAAGGACGCAATGCCGAATTTATTGCAGGAATTCTTGAAAATGTTTTCAATGAATATTGTCAGGCTTACGGTCCATCTATCAGCCCGGAAGATTTTGCACAGGTAATGAATGCTAAAATGTGCGGTTCAAAAATTCCTTTATTCCGAGGATAAGTCTAAATTTAAAGAAATCAATAATTCAAACACCTATTAATTTTACTCTGCTGTATACAGCAGAGTAAAGTTCCGGGTAGAATAAGAACCATAACTTTAATTAATGCATGAAATTCAGTACACAGGAAGAATACGGGTTAAGATGTCTGCTGCGGATTTATAAATCGAAATCTCCCAACGGATTAACTATCCCTGAAATAAGCCAGATGGAGGGTTTGACTGCTGCCAACTCTGGGAAGCTGTTAAGGGCGTTACGGCTCGGCGGATTTATTGAGAGCACTCGCGGGCAAACCGGCGGCTATAAACTTTCCTGTCCTGCCGATGAAATTATCATTGGTGAAGTGCTTGCTGTTTTAGGCGGCAGGTTATTTGAAGGAGATTTTTGCTCCGATCATTCCGGCTCGGAATTAATTTGTACACATACTATTGATTGCTCAATCAGATCTTTATGGAGAACAGTGCAGGTGTTAATAGACGGTGTGCTGGGTAAGGTAACCTTAAAAGATTTAGCCGGCAGTGAAACGGAAGTTCACTTGATAGCAACTATATTTGCAGAAAACACCGAAGCAGGTTTACCTAAAGACCAGCTCAATTGATATTATCCAACGTCATTTTTTAATCTTCTTTGCTGCAACTTTACCTGCAATTTATTCCTTTTGCCTTTTGTTTTAACTTATTCCAATGTCTATTTTTGTATTAGAAAATAAATTAAAATTCGGGAGTTATTAAATGATTCATAAATTAGTATTAATTAGACACGGCGAAAGCGTATGGAATAAAGAAAACCGGTTTACCGGGTGGACGGATGTTGATCTTTCCGAACAAGGTATACAAGAAGCAAAAAGTGCCCCGCAGATTCTAAAAAGCGAAGGCTACACATTTGATTTGGCTTTTACCTCCGTACTTAAAAGAGCTATTAGAACTTTATGGCTTACACTTGACGGCTTGGATTTAATGTGGATCCCGGTTGAGCGTTCATGGCGTTTAAATGAAAGACATTACGGAGCTTTACAGGGTCTTAATAAATCTGAAACAGCGGCAAAATTCGGTGAAGATCAGGTGAAAATCTGGAGAAGAAGTTATGATATTCAGCCGCCTGTTTTGGAGAAAACAGACCCGCGGTATCCCGGCAGCGACCCAAAATATAAAAGCTTAACTGAAGCCGAGCTTCCTCTTACAGAATGTCTTAAAGATACTGTTGCAAGAGCAGTTCCCTACTGGCAGCAGCGTATAGCTCCTTTAGTTAAAGCAGGGAATAAGATTATTATTGCCGCACACGGAAACAGTTTAAGAGCGCTGGTAAAATATCTTGATAAAATACCTGATGATGAAATTGTCGGTGTAAATATTCCTACAGGCATTCCGCTTGTGTATGAATTAGATGAAAATATAAATCCGTTAAAACATTATTATCTTGGCGATGCTGAGGAAATAGCTAAAAAAGCACGGGCTGTTGCTAATCAGGGTAAAGCAAAATAAATTCATTTTAGGCGGTATAAATTTAAATTTTATGCCGCCTTTTTCTTTTTATATTTGCCTTGATTTTCATTTTCATTTTGTCAATCTTTTCATTGAATGTTAAATTAGATAATAATGGGAACCCTCATTAATGATCAAAAAACTCGTACTGACACTTTTCACATTATTGTTATTCTTTCCGAAAACAAATTCCCAGACTATTATTGCAAAATATGCAGGTGAATTTTTAGCTATTGGTGTTGGGGGAAGATCGCTTGGAATGGGCGATGCTTATGTCGCTGTTGCCAATGATGTAACTGCCGGTTACTTTAATCCTGCCGGCTTAGCTCAAATAAATTATCCCGAATTTTCCCTTATGCATGAGGAACGCTTCGGCAACCTTGTAAATTATGATTACGCCGCAGTTGCAGTTCCTTATGGAAAAGATATGACCTTCGGATTAAGTATTATAAGGCTCGGTGTGGACGGTATTCCCGATACAAGAGGCGCTTTAATTGACCAAAATACAGGACAGGTAGTTAACGATCCCAATTTTATTAACTCTCCTTCTGCAGGGCTGAATTATAGCAATATTACCGAATTCAGCGATCAGGACTGGGCGGTTTTCTTATCTTTTGCTAAAAAATATTCCGACAATTTATTTTATGGCGCTAATGTAAAATTGATTTACGAAGGTATTGCAGAATACAACGCTTACGGAATTGGGTTTGATGTAGCCGCCTGGTATTCACCCTTTGAAAATTTCTCGCTTGGCGTAAACCTTCAGGATATTACAACAACTCTTGTCGCTTGGAGTACCGGCACAAATGAATTAATTACTCCGACTGCTAAAATTGGCGCAGCATATAAGTTTAAATTTTTAGGCGGACAAATAACTCCCGCTCTTGATCTTGATATCAGGTTTGAAAACAGGCAGTATGCGTCGGAGTTTTATCTTGGTCCTGTCAGCTTTGATATGAATGCAGGATTTGAATATAGTTTTAAAAATATTTTTATGGTTCGTGCAGGATATAATGAGGTTAAGCAGTTTACTATAGGTGCAGGAATAAGACTTCCTAAACTTAATATTGATTATTCATTTGCAAAGTTCAATGACTCTGATATAGAAAGTCTGCCTGATACGCATAGAATCTCCCTTATGCTGACTCTTGAAGAACCTAAATTTTTACGAAGCGGGTTTTAGCAATAGCATGTTTATTAAGTCGTTTATATAATATTTACTTCTAAAATACTTAAATTATTTTCTCAAGAGGTTATTTCTTTTTTAGCGATTACTTCAAGCAGCGTGTTCATTAATATTTTATTTTCTACGGGCTTTGTTAAAAATACATCAACGCCGGCGTTTATTGCATTGTCACGGTCTTTCTTAAAGGCATGCGCAGAAAGACAAACAACCGGCACTTTTTCATAACCTGGAAGCTTCCTGAGCTCCTGCGTAAGTTCTAACCCGTTTTTATTTCCACGGAGTGAAATATCCATCAATATTACATCGAACTTTGTACCTTTCAGGTGCTCATAAAATGATTGCTCCGAATCGCATATCTCAACATCAAAATTTCTCTTCAAAAACATTTCTAAAAATTTCTGATTTTCAAAGTCATCTTCCGTAACCAATAGCTTTGGTTTATTCCCCTTCTCGGCATTTCCAATCATATGTTCTCCTTATCTTCATTAAAAGTATAATTAAAGAAAATAAATTCTCGTTTTTATAATTTTATTAAATCGACTTTCATAATTTCCGCATACTTTTATCTTAATGCAAATGCCGGATTATTTTATTTTGGACTAAGGACTATCATAGAAATTTTTAAGTTTAATCAAAATTCGCGGGTTGTCTTCTTTGAAAATGCAGAAAAATAACCCGATGAAAATCTCAAAAAATGTTGTAATAAAGAAATATGCGTACACATTAGCAAAGCCGGTAATAAGATTCAATAATTTTGTTATTAAAGTTAATTCATAAAAAATTAAACAAATTAAGAATATGCTTATTAGCCTTTCATTTACTAATTTAAAAATGAAATATTTAAGGAATTTTAGTAGCAATAAAAATTGAATGAAACTGATTAAAATAATTTCTTGTTTGTATTGCATTCCATACAATTCTAAAGTAAGAAAGATTATGCATAAAAGTACAAGAAATATTTTAGATAATTTGGAAATCTTTTTATCTTGTATTGAGATTAGGCATAATAAACCAAACACAACATAGAAAATGTTTGTGTTTGAGTGAGAATGGAATGCAAATCTAGCAATCATTAATGCAATTATAGCTGCAATATCTCCGGCAGCTAACGCTAAAAAAAACAAGAAAAATGTTTCTTTTACCTGTCTGATTGGCACAATAACCCAAATTACCATGCCTAAAATATAAAGTATATAATAAAAAGTAATCATTAAATCATGGGCAGATTGGAGGACAGGGTAATTATAATTCCAAAATAATATCCCCATTATTTAATGTTAGTACATTTGCTCTTGTTTCAATTGTTGTAACATCAGAACCGCCCTGTTTTATTAGCTCCAGCACTTTGCTTGTGCTAAATAATCTGAATACCTGCGTAGGTTCAATTGTTTGATTTATGCTGACAACTAATGAATTACTGGATATAACTTCTCTTGAAGCATTCAGAATACAAGCTTTTCCCTCAATAAGATTAAACATCATATATTTTGGGGAACTTTCCGCAAGTTTGGCAAGATCATCTGTTTTAATAGTATCAGCTTTTAGTACCGGTCCGTATAATGAGTCCGCTTCAGCTTTAGTATAAATTTTGCCGACTTCCCCTGTAATATTTGTTGTACCGGATATGGTAGTAGAAGCTTTGGCTGTATTATTAATAGTTTGGGACAAGGTAAAATTAGAAGAAACAAATAACGCAATGCCTAAAAAAACAATAAATAAGTATTTCAGTCTCATAACTTTCCTCCTGTTCAATTAATAAAAATATTTGTTTTTTCCCCCGTATTTAAAAAATTTATATATAAATTACAAAATAATTCCGTTAAAAAGGAAGTAATTAACTGAAGTTACGCAAAT
>PLNZ01000167.1 GCA_003142915.1 Ignavibacteriales bacterium
ATACATCTCCAACTCTTATATACACTTCGCTTTTACCCCATGTTTCAACCGTGATATCGCCTGTGTTTACAGAGATTTTTAATGTGCCGCCTTTATTAACTTTAAATGATCTTATTATATCTCCGTTATTGTCCGATTTTAATGCAGCCCTTAAATCGCACGAGCTAAATGCAGCAGCAAGAATTAGCAGTAATGCCGCCAGCTTAAATGATTTCATTGTATTTTTTCCTCCTTGAGTAAGGATGCAGCCCGAATGCGTACATATTCGTTGTCATCGTTTTTCACTTTTTGATTTAAAACTTTCATTCCTTCCTGTCCTATTGTCTTACCGTTAAGTTTAGCCGATGCCAAACCGTTTATCGCAGCTACCCGTAGTCCTGAGTTTTTGTCATGCTCAAGTGCATATAAAAGAGATTCATTTATTTCATCATCGTACGGCAGATAAAGCAATGCCTTTAAGGCTTCTATGCGCACAGCGGGGTTGCCGTCGAATTTTAATGCTGTAATCAGCGCCGACTTTACTTTAGGATTCGCCTTGTTATTTTCCATAGTTTGATTTGCAAGTGCATTCACAGTTTGTATACGGGTGCCGGGACTTTTTTCATTCACAAGTGCATTTGCTAAGATTTTTTGAACAGCCGGATCATTCAATTTCCCCTTCATAGTCACTCTTTTTACCTCATCAAACGAAAATTCAACCTCGCCATTATTTGGAACACTGTTTACAAATTGAACGTTCGCAACTTCAGTATTTCCGCCGGTTAACCCTAAGTTTTCAGTAAGACTACTTATTTTTACCGACCCGTCAGAAGTAAATAGCAGATATCCTAAAAATAGGCCTACTGCCAAAGAAAATGCACCGGCAAATGCAGGCTTTTTATATGCCCACAAATTCCTACGGAGAACGTTAAATATTTTTTCTATAATAGTCTGTTTTGACAAATCAAAATCCAGCTTTAACCGGAATTGTCTTCTGGCCTCCTGCAGAAACTGTTCATCTATTTCTCCAATTTTATTTTGATCAACGGCATCATAATATTTTTTAAGCTTATCATATTCTGCCTGGCATTCGCTACATTCTATTAAATGCTGATGAAGCTTGTGTAATTCGTTATCATTCAGCTCATCAAGAAGAGCCAGTTGTAACATTTCTTTATATGTCTGATGTTCCATAATAGACTCCTAATCCTTATCCATAAAATCTTTTAAGTGATCCCGCATTCTTTGCGTGGCTATAAAAAGATAATTTTTTATTGTTCCTTCACTGCAATTCATCATTGTTGAAATTTCTTTTATCTTGTAACCTTTATAATGCTTCATTGTAAACACAAGCCGCTGCTGAGGAGAAAGTTTATCCAGTCCGTTCTCTATTCGTGTTGAAATTTCGGAATTCATAGCGTTGTTATCAGGAGTTTGGTTATCTGTCAAAGTATTTGCTAACGACCTCGGATTGCTATCTTCTTCCGTTTCCTCATCTAAAGAAGTGTATGCATATTTCTTCTTCTGAGAACGGTAAGTAAGGCAAACGTTGGTCGTTATCCTATAGAGCCAAGTTGAGAATTCGCTTCTGAATTCGAATTTCTTTATCCCTTTAAATACTCTTAAAAAAACTTCCTGATAAATGTCCTTTGCATCTTCATTATTATTAATAAACGAATATGCTATTCCAAGAACGTTTTTATCGTACCTGTAAACAAGCTTTTCAAATGCCGACCTTTCCCCATTCTGCGCCGCAATTACCAATTTGTTCTCTTCTTGTGTCATTCATTCCTTAATGTCTATCTAATTAGACTTCTTTCATTCAAATAAGGTTGGGGAGATGAAGAATAAAATTTGCTCATATTTAATCATAGTAATTTATCAATTCTTTAAATTATTTGCTTAATTTGTAAAGAACTTTTAAATAAATAGTACTTTTTGCCGATAATAATTATATAGTAAGAACATATTTCATTTTCACCTATTTACAGGAGATCTTATTAAATATGAATATGAAAAAATTCGGTAACTCAAATGAAACAGTTTCATTATTAGGAATGGGCTGCTGGGGAATCGGAAAAATGATGTGGATTGGCGCTGATGATAAAGAGTCTAAGAAAGTTTTACATAAAGCAATTGAGCAAGGAATAAATTTTTTTGACACAGCGCTTGTGTACGGCAACGGGCATAGTGAAAGCCTTGTAGGAGAAGTTGAAAAAGAATCCGCAAAAAAACTTTTTATAGCTTCAAAAATTCCTTCAATGAAAAACGAATGGCCTGCATCAAACAATTCGACTCTTAAAGAATCTTTTCCGAAAAACTATATTATAGAGAAAACTGAAGAAAGTCTCCGCAACTTAAAACGAGATTATATTAATTTGATGCAATTTCATGTCTGGAATGATAAATGGGCAGATAACGACGATTGGAAAGAAGCGATAGAAAAATTAAAAAACGACGGGAAGGTTCTTTTCTGGGGAATTTCAATGAATGATCATCAACCGACAAACGGAATAGAAACGGGCAAAACCGGCTTAATTAACAGCTTCCAGGTAATCTTTAATATTTTTGAACAGCGGCCCATGGATTGTTTGTTTCCGTTCTGTAAAGAAAATGAAATAAGCATAATTGCACGCGTTCCTTTTGATGAAGGTGCATTAACCGGTAACATAGATCCTTCTACGCAATTTCCTGCCGGAGATTTTCGAAATGAATATTTTAAAGACAAAAGGAAAATTGATGTAAAGCTACGGGTGGATAAAATCTGGAATGACGTTAAATCCGAAACTGCATCCATGGCTGAGGCTGCTCTTAGATTTATTATCAGTCATGATGCGGTCACTTCAGTTATTCCGGGTGTAAGGAAAGAAAAAAATTTAATGGCAAATATAGCCGGCATAAAAAAAGGAAATCTTTCCCCAAAACTGTTAGAAGAACTGAAAGTTCATAAGTGGGATAAAAATTTCTACGAATAACGAGAAAGAATAGCACACTGATTGCACAGATTTTCACTGATTTTTAATTTCGTGTTGATCTGTGTTATCTGTGTTTTATTTACAATATTGAATACTTAGATAAACTATTAAAATCTTAATCTGTTATTTATCTATAAATGATACGACCGCATTATAAACCATATCGATCTGCAGTTCCTTAATACATTTGAATTTGACATCGTTTCTTGAACAAATCAAAGGTTGCGGCGAATAGAAAAAACAGGGCGAACATTCAAGGTTAAGAGAAACTATTTTGTATTCCGTATGCCAGGGATGAATGTATGACTTATTAGTAGGGCCTATAACCGCAATAACTTTTCTTTTCAAAGCCGAGGCAATATGCATAAGGCTTGAATCATTTGTAACAAATACATCGCACCGTTTTATAACAGCAGCATTTTGGGGAAGGTCTTCTGCTTCGGCAGAAACTGCATTTCCGGAATCAATTGAATCTACAATCTTTTGCTTTAATTTTTCTTCTTCGGGACCGCCGAATACTAATATTTTTACCCTATTATATTCAATTAGTTTCTTGCCAAGCGCTGCAAATTTTTCAGGCTCCCATCTCCTAAAAATATGATTCTTTAAAGTTGCCGAGCCGGGATGAAAGCCGATAACAACATCGCTATCCTTAATATTTATTTTTTTTAAGTATTCGACAGCAAACGATTCATCTTCATTATTTATAGAGAAATTAAGATCGGGCTCATCGGTAAATTTCTCATTTATTAATTTTTCAACCAGTTTAATATTTGTCTGGACATTATGAACGGAATCATCCTCTATAATTCTAACATTATTCAGGAATCCGAATTCGCGGGTATTCATACGTAAATAATCTACTCCGGCTCTTTTATGTGCACCCAATAAAAAATTTATTAAATTATATTCTTTCCGGTTGGAAGGATAAACATTTATTGATGCATGGTATTTTTTTCGTAACTTCAGCAGATAATTAAATGCAGGATAAATGCCCTGTTTTAAAAAATCAAAATAATGGACATTATTAATATCACTATTTCTCAAGTATATATCATTAACACCTTTAAACATTACTAAGGCATCAATTTGAGCATCGGGTAATGATTTGCGCAAAAGCCTCAAAGCCGGTGTAAACATTAATGCATCGCCTATACCGGAAAGGGCTAAAATTAAAATATTCATTCAATTGATTAAATTATATTGTAGTAATTTACGAAACTCCAGCCCCTATCCGCATCCTTAAGTAAACAAAATAATCCGCTACTTAAAGAAAGACACCAAATAAAAACGCAGTTACTCAACAGATTAAAGATCCTTAAAGATTAAACTTCCTTAAACTATAAAGTTATTAATTATCTTTCCTTTTGAAATAAGCATCGTATTTGTGTTTATCAACAGGTTCATAATATTTTTCATATAATTCCTGCAATTGTTGAAGAGACACAGAATCGAATTCTTCTTCATCCTTGTGCATCTTCATATACATTTTATATTCTTCCAACTCATTACGATCAAATTTCTTCTCGTACTTTCTCAATTCATCCAAATATTTTTGCTGATCTCTAAATGACATTTTAGACCCCGTCTGTTAATTGACATTATACTTAAATATTTATTAATTACACAAAGTTTATGTCAACATAAGATTACGGATATTTTACCATCATTTTAACAGTATAAAAATAACCAAACTTATAACAAAAGGACAATTTTTATGCAAATAAAATATTTGTTTTTTTAATCACATGGAAAAGTATAGATTTTGACATTTTGATAAATATAACTCTTGCTTCTTCATATCCTTCAACATATTATTAAAAAGTCAAAAAGGAAAATTTATTTGCAATATTATCCTGAAAAGCAGTTTGAAGTATCGATTATTTTACCTGTCTATAACAGGGCAAAATACTTAAATAGGTGCATCGACTCAGTCCTTAATCAATCATATAAAAATTGGGAATTAATCGGAATAGATGACGGAAGTGAAGATAATTCGTTTGAAGTTTTGGGAAACTACCAAAAAGCTAATGATAATATTAAGATATTTAAGCAAAAAAATATGAAACTGCCTTTAACACGGAACAGGGGTATTAAAGAATCTTCAGGCAAATTCATTACTTTTCTTGATAGTGATGATGAATACGCTAAAGATCATCTTCTAAAACGGATTGAATATATGAATGAACACCCAAAAGTTGACTTAATCCATGGCGGTGTAAAGATCATCGGTGATGAATATGTCAGAGATAAAAATAACCCGAAAGAATTTATTCATCTTTCCCAATGTACAATAGGAGCTACTTTCTTTGGGAAAAGACATGTTTTTTTACAATTAAACGGATTTAAAAATTTGAGTTATAGTGAGGATTCTGAATTTCTTGAAAGAGCAAAAAATAAGTTTATCATAGACAAAGTTAATTTTAATACTTATAGGTACTACCGAGATGCCCCAAACAGCATTACAAATTCATTCTTCATCTAAAAAGTTTCATTATATAATAGTAAATAAACCTTACGGCGTTCTTTCGCAATTTACGGATAAAGAAGGCAGAAAGACTCTGTCCGACATTACAAAATTTCCTAAACAAGTTTACCCGGTTGGTCGCCTTGATTTTGACAGCGAAGGACTGCTGCTTTTGACTGATGATAAAGCCCTAACAAATTTCCTGCTTAATCCACGCCAAAAACATGAAAAGGAATATTACGTTCAAGTGGAAGGTATTCCTGGTAAAGATGATTTACAAAAATTATCCGGGGGGGTGATTATTCAAGGGGAAAAAACTCTTCCCGCAAAAGCAAAAATAATTAAAGAACCATTGTTCCCACGGCGGATTCCTCCGATCAGGGAAAGAAGAAATATTCCGGCTGCCTGGATAAGTCTTACTTTAATAGAAGGAAGAAACCGGCAAGTAAGAAAAATGACTGCTTACATAGGTTTTCCCACTCTTCGATTAATCAAAGTAAGAATAAAAAATATCAGCCTCGGAAATTTATTACCAGGTTTAAGCAGGAAACTTTCGAAGAAAGAAGTTTTAGATCTTAAAAAATAGAGCTTACAATCCCGGTGTTGGTTTTTTCTCGAATTCAGCGTTATGGAATTCATCATTTGCAGGGAATTTCAATTCAAAATTATTTAATGTTTCAATTTCTACTTTTATATTACCAGATATACAATCTAAAATATGTCCACCTGATTTTTTATCTCTTGACAAGAAATGAAAGTGGTAGCCGGGTATATTAACCCCTTGCATATAGTCAGGAACTTTAAACCCCACCATGGTGCCATCAATATTTTTGAATTTAAAAACCGATTGTTTTTTTAAAACGTCTACAAGATTAGAATACCGCTGTGTTTGCTTAGCTTCGCTTCTTGATTCTATATAATTAAATTTGCCGGAAATTTTAATAGCATATATTAAGTTTTTTAGCTTAAAATTCTTATCAAGATAATCCAGAAGTTGTTTCAGACTTAAAGAATCATTAATCATTATTACCGTATCCGCATGAAAATAAGTAACTGAGACGAATGGAGTGCGGGTTAATTGATTAGGTACCGTTACTTTACCGTTATTATCTACCCGGTATATTTTACCATCAAGTACAATCATCTCGCCGTCAATTCCATTAAAAGTGCCGAGCCCAAAATTACCGTGTTTGGTAATTTCGCCAACGGTAAAATCATCATTCATAACCCCGCTAAGAATCG
The DNA here is from genome assembly GCA_003142915.1 of Ignavibacteriales bacterium. Taxonomy (GTDB): domain Bacteria; phylum Bacteroidota; class Ignavibacteria; order Ignavibacteriales; family Ignavibacteriaceae; genus FEN-1297. The sequence continues at coordinate 6,664 of PLNZ01000167.1, forward strand.
CAACAACCGGCGACGACTGAAAGAAGGTCCTTGTAATTTTTCCCTGAGCATAATTTAAAGAAGATATAAAAAAGAGCAAAGTAATAATGTTAAAGTATTTTTTTGATATCATATTATATCCAATCATGTTATATTAAAAATATGAGAACTCTTTAAAAATAGCAATTTTAGAGTAATTACAGATTAATCAACAAACACAATATTAAGAAACGCAGCATTGACCGTCCAATTCACCTATTTATTACCCGTGAGTAATAATGTGCCGGTAAGCAATTTGGCTTTAAAAAAAGCATATTCTCAATTCTTGCATATTGAACAAAATAATATTAAATTTGATTAGTTATTTCGCCCCTATGAGGGCGATTTTTGTTTGTATGAATTTATTTGAAGAAAATATAAAAGAAATAGCAAAAATTGCGGCGGAAAAGTACGGCTTCTTTTTAATCGATACGATTTTACGGGGTAAAAAAGGCAGCTTTATAATTGAAATATTTATAGATGGAGAAACACTTATTTCCGCTGAAGATTGTGCAAAAGTCAGTTCCGAAATAGACTTACAACTGGAAATGTTTCCAGACATTGGTTCAAATTACAGGCTCAATGTTTCGTCTCCCGGCGTAGATAGACCATTAAAGTTTTTAAAGCAATATTCCAAACATACGAACAGAAAATTTGACGTTACATTCAAGTTTGGCAATGAAACAAAAAAAATTTCAGGTAAATTAATTAGAATTGACGGAGAAGATTTAATATTTTCCAATAATTCAAACCTGTCTAACAGGCAGGCAAACCCGCCCCTAAGAGCGGCAAGTGAAACAATAATTAACTTCAACAATATTATTAATGCTAAAGTAATAGTAAGTTTTTCTTAATTGGAGGAAGCAAAACATGAACGTAGATATCGTTGAATCCTTTGCCCAGATGGTAAGGGAAAAGGGGGTCGACAAAGATGTTCTAGCGGGCATCATTGAAGAAATTTTCGGAGTACTGGTTAGAAAAAAATTCGGTGAAGATGCTAAATACGATGTAGTTGTCAATATGGACAGAGGCGACATAGAAATCTTTTTAGAGAGAGAAATTGTGGAAACAATTGAAAATCCAAATACTCAAATAAGCATCGAAGAAGTAAATCGTCGCGGAAATGATGATGAGCTTGAAGTAGGGGACGATTTTGTTGAAAAACTTGAACTATCAACTTTCGGAAGAAGATTGATCACTTTAGCAAAACAAGGACTTAATCAGAAAATTCGTGAAATTGAAAAAGAAATAGTCTTTAATGAATACAAAGATTTATTGGGCGAAATTGTTGTGGGAGATATTTACCAGATAAGGAAAAACGATATTCTTGTAAATCACAATAAGAATGAACTTATTCTCCCTCGTTCGGAACAGATACCTTACGAGAGGTATAAAAAAGGTGAAACCGTACGTGCAATTGTAAAAGAAGTTAAAAAAAGCAACATGGGACCTTTAATTATTGTTTCCAGGGCTGATAATACATTTTTAAGAAGATTATTTGAGATAGAAATTCCTGAAATTTATGATGGAATAATTGAAATAAAAGCAATTGCCCGGGAACCTGGTGAACGCGCTAAAGTTGCAGTTGAATCCCAGGACAACAGGATAGATGCGGTTGGCGCCTGTGTGGGTATGAAGGGTGTACGTATTCATGCCATAGTTAGAGAATTAAATAATGAAAATATAGATGTTGTAAATTATTCTGAAGATCCAACGGTTTTCATTCAAAAATCTTTAGCGCCTGCTAAACTTAAAAAAATTGAAGTAAATAATGCTGCTAAAAAAGCAATAGTTACAGCAGACAGCGATCAGGTTTCTTTAATTGTCGGCAGAAACGGCGTTAATATAAGACTGGCAATGAAACTTACAGGCTATGAAATAGAAATATTGAGAGAAGAAAAACCGTTTGAAGAATATGAAGAAGATATCGAGTTAATCGATCTTAAAGAGGAATTAGGCGCCGATATATACGAGTTATTAATCAATCACCGGTATGATACCGCAATCGAGGTATTAACAGCCGGAACCGAAAAGCTAAAAGAAATTGAAGGACTCGATGAAGCAAAGATTAATGAGATAATCGAGATTATTAAATCCCAGTTTGAAGAAGAAGAGTAGGTGAAATTTTAGGTATGGAAAATATTGCCGATACCAAATCCAAAAAGCTTAGAGTTGTAAAATTAGCCTCTGAGATTAATCTATCAACAGAGAACCTTGTAGAATTTCTGCATAAGAAAGGCTTTGAGGTTAAAGGTCCCAATTCTATTGTTACAGATGAAATGGTTAAAGAAATTAATGACCATTTTAAAAAGGATATAGAAAAAGCCGAAAAACATAAAAAGAAAATTGCAGAATTCAATAAAAAGAGAATCGAAAAGGAGCCGGCGAAAACAGATGTTAAAGAAACAGCTCCTGAAAAAGTTCCTGCACGTGATATCGGAGTGCTTGAAGAAGTATCGGCTGTGCCTATAGAGGAAATCACTCAATCTGAAGAAGTTAATATTACTGACAAAATCCAGACACCTGCTATTGAAGAGGTTGCAGCTAAAACTCACCCTGTTATTCGGGAAATTCAAATTGGAACTGCCGAAGTTAAAGTTGAGGAAATTGATAAAGAAGATGCTAAGACATTCCTTTCTCCCAAAGATATTGAAGCTAATAAAAAGAAGGGGCTTAAGGTAATAGGCAGAATGGAGTTGGGCGGGACCATTAAAATTGATAAGAAAGAGGTTTACGCGGAAGAAAAATCACATGGGACTCAATCTGCTGAAGCCCCAAGGAAAAAGAAAAAACCTAAAGCTAAAAAGAAGACTATAGATGTTGTTTCGGATGAACCTTTAGTCTCTAAAAAGAAAAAACGAATTAAAAAATTTGAAATCGATCAGCGGGAAGTTAAAGAAGCGATCAGGAAAACGCTTCTTAGTATGGATGATTCAGTTGTTTCCGGAAGAGCCAGTCAGCGTAAAAAGAAAAGAAGAGAAAGAGAAGCTGAAGAAGAACGTAAATTAGAATTGAGGGCTCTTGATCTAAATAAAATTACCGTTACAGAATTTATTGCGGTTAACGAACTTGCTAATTTGATGAGTGTTTCTGTAAGTGATGTAATTGCGAAATGTATTGAACTGGGACTAATGGTTTCAATAAATCAACGCCTTGATGTTGAAACTATTACTCTTGTTGCGGATGAATTTGGATTTGAAGTAGAATTTCAAAAAGAATACACATCAGATGCTCTTGAAGATAAAGCTGACGACCCATCAACCTTAGTTCCACGTTCGCCCGTGGTAACCATAATGGGACATGTTGATCATGGAAAGACATCGCTTCTGGATTATATAAGGAGAACAAATGTTGTAGCAGGAGAAGCCGGCGGTATTACCCAGCATATTGGAGCTTACAAAGTAGACGTTGGTAGTGGAAAATTTATATCATTTTTAGATACTCCCGGTCATGAAGCTTTTACCGCTATGCGTGCACGCGGTGCCCAGTTAACAGATATTGTTATTCTTGTTGTAGCAGCAGATGATGCGGTCATGCCCCAAACAGTTGAAGCTATAAACCACGCACAAGCAGCTAACGTACCAATAGTTATAGCAATTAATAAGATAGATAAACCGGGCGCTAATATTGAAAGAATTAAGCAGCAACTGGCTGAAAGAAATATTCTTGTTGAAGACTGGGGAGGTAAGTATCAATGCGTTGAAATATCCGCCAAAACAGGATTTAATATTGACCTTTTGCTGGAAAAAATTCTGCTTGAAGCAGAGATTTTAGATCTTAAAGCCAACTCGAACCGCCAGGCACGCGGCGCTGTGGTTGAGTCGGAATTAGATAAAGGAAGGGGAATTACAGGTACAATTCTTGTGCAAAAAGGGACATTGAAAATCGGCGATCCTTTTATAGCCGGAATTTACCAAGGTAAAGTTCGTGCAATGTTTGATGAAAGAGGGAATAAAGTTTTCGAAGCTCCTCCTTCTACCCCTATTCAGGTACTTGGATTTGAAGGTTCTCCACAAGCAGGCGATACTCTTGTGGTTGTTGATTCTGATAGAATGGCACGTGAAATTGGTTTAAAAAGACAACAACTTAAACGTGAGCAGGATCAGAAACAGGTTCATCACATTACTCTGGACGAAATTGCCAAACAAATAAGCATGGGCGGTGTAAAAGAGCTTCCATTAATAGTAAAAGGCGATGTGGATGGCTCCGTAGAAGCGTTATCCGATTCATTAATGAAGCTTTCAAACGAAGAAGTAATTGTCAGGGTAATTCACAAAGGTGTAGGTGGAATTTCCGAAAGTGATGTTATTTTAGCTTCTGCATCTAATGCAATTATAGTAGGATTCCATGTAAGACCAAACCTTAACGCAAGAAAGCTGGCAGAAACGGAAGATGTTGATATTCGTTTATATAACGTAATTTATGATGCAATAAATGAAGTTAAATCAGCCCTCGAAGGATTATTATCACCGGTACTGTCTGAAGAAATAATTGCAACACTTGAAATAAGAGAAACATTTAAAATTCCTAAGTCTGGAACAATTGCGGGTTGTTATGTTCAGGATGGTAAAATTTCCAGAAATAGTAAGGTTCGACTAATACGGGATGGTATAGTTATTCACGAGGGTGAAATTGCTTCCCTTAAACGCTTTAAGGACGATGTTAGAGAAGTTGATTCCGGTTACGAATGCGGTTTAAATATTGCTAATTTTAACGATTTAAAAGTAGGCGATATTATTGAAGCATTCAAAATAGTCGAAACTAAGAAAAAGCTGGCGTAGCACAATCAACTGTTTGCTTTGAATAATCAGGATAGTACGGGCTTGTTAATTTGTTCGCTTGTTGGAAAGGAGTTTATATAATGCCACACAGAATTGATAAAGTAGAACATTTGATTAAAGAAGAAATTAGTTTAATCTTTTTATACAAACTACAGGATAAGTTTCAATTTTCTTCATTCGGACTAATTACGATAATCTCGGTTAAGGTTAGTCCGGATTTAAAAGTTGCAAAGGTTTATTTATCAGTCTTAGAAAAAGACAAACGCGAAGCAGCATTGGAAAAAATTAAATCTGCTTCGGGATATATCCGGTCTGAACTTGCCTCAAGAATCAGAATAAAATTTGTTCCGGAATTAAAATTCTTTATAGATGATACACTGGATTATGTTGAGAAGATAGAAGGCTTAATAAAGAAGATCCACGAAAATGATAACAAAGGCAACGAGTGACTTTTCCAAATTTGATTTTCAATCCGGCGAAGTAATTCTTATCGATAAACCAATCTGTTGGTCTTCATTTAAAGTTGTTTATAAAATAAGACAGGCAACAGGAGTAAAAAAAGTCGGCCATGCAGGAACCCTTGACCCACTGGCATCGGGATTGTTAATTATCTGCACAGGTAAGAAAACGAAGGAAATAACAAAATATCAAGACTTTGAAAAGACTTATACCGGTACTATCACACTCGGGAAATCTTCTCCCTCAATGGATTTAGAGACAGAGATATGTGCGACTAATTCTACGGAAGGAATTTTCGATAAGCAGATTCTTGATGCGAGGGATTCTTTTATTGGGAGAATAACTCAAATTCCACCCATGTATTCAGCAGTTAAGGTAAATGGGAAATCGCTTTATAAAATTGCAAGAAAAGGCAAAACTATAGAAAGGATACCACGGGAAATAACTATATACAGTTTTGACATAAAGAATATCTCAGTACCATATATCGATTTTGAGATTGTGTGTTCTAAGGGAACCTATATAAGATCAATTGCTAATGATTTTGGTGAAAAACTTGGCTGTGGAGGCTTATTAAGCTCATTAAGAAGGACAAAAATAGGAAATTATTGTGTAGAGGATGCACTTGATACAAATGAATTTACAAAAAAGTTAAAGGATGAAATTTACAATTTTGTTAAAATTTGAATTTTTCCTGAATGTTTTCGTTAATTCTAAATTTCGTTTTAAGCCAAAAAAAATATATATTTATGAACTTTAGTTGCATAAAATGCTATTATGAAAGTGGTTAATAACTTATTGGAAGTAAAAAAAAATAAAAATACCATCTTGACATTAGGCACTTTCGATGGAATTCATTTAGGGCATAAAAAAATTATAGAGACTGTTGTTAAAAAAGCCTCTATAAACGGCGGAAGAAGTTTACTTATAACTTTCGATCCCCATCCAAGAAATGTTTTATCCGGTAATAGCTATAAACTTCTGAATTCTCCAGATGAAAAACTGGAAATTTTAGAAAGCTTGAAAATAGATAATGTTCTTATTATAAATTTCACAAAAGAATTTTCACAACTAAGTTCTGAAGAATTCTTTGAAAGCTATATTATAGATAAAATCGGTATAAAGGAAATCGTAGTTGGTTATGATCACCATTTCGGTAAGGGTCGTGGCGGTGACGAACATACGTTGATAGAATTAGGTTCAAAATACGGATTTAAAGTAACTAAAGTTGATGCCGTTTCAGTAGAGGGTTTAAATGTTAGCAGCAGTAAAATCAGGACTGCTATTATTGACGGTGATATAAAAACTGCCACTAAGCTTCTTGGAAGATATTATTCTTTCCGTGGAATAGTTATTAAAGGTGACGGCAGAGGAAGAACACTTGGTTTTCCGACTGCTAATGCTAAGTTAGACGATGACAATAAACTAATGCCTTCTATAGGGATATATGTTGTTGAAATTATTATTGAAGGTAATAAACATTTTGGACTGATGAGTATTGGCAAAAGGCCAACTTTTTATAATGACGGTCAATTGACAAATGAAGTTTACATATTTGATTTTAAAAAAGATATTTATGGGAATACTATAACCGTAAATATTTTAGAAAGAATACGAGGTGAAGAAAAATTTTCTTCAGCCGATGAACTCATTAGTCAAATGGACAAGGATAAAGAAATTGGGCTGGAAATAGTAAATAAATTATTAAAATAAATTTTAATTAATTAACTCCGGTAGTTTCTGGGGTTATATCGTACAACAAAATACAAGGATAGATATAATGACTAAAGAAGAAAAACTTGAAATAGTTAATCATTACGGGAAAAGTGAAAAGGATTCCGGCAAATCAGAAGTTCAAATTGCTATACTCACGAAACGGATAAATGAACTTACCGATCATTTTAACGTACACAAAAAAGATCATCATTCCAGACGCGGTCTTATGATGATGGTTGGAAAAAGAAGGAGACTCTTGGATTACTTGACGCAGAAAGATATTGAAAGATATAGATCTATTATAAAAGAATTGAATATTAGAAAGTAAAAAGGTATAAAATGATAATTAAAAAAGAAGTTGAAATCGGCGGTAAAATCTTTTCGATTGAAACAGGCAGATATGCAAAGCAAGCCAATGGAGCAGTAATGGTTAGATATGCAGACACAATGGTATTGGTTACCGCTGTTGCTGCTGAAGAAGCTAATAGTGATCAAGACTTCTTTCCGCTGCAGGTCGAATATAAAGAAAGGACTTCGGCTGCAGGAAAATTCCCCGGCGGTTACATTAAAAGAGAAGGCAGACCAACAGAAAAAGAAATCTTAAGTTCAAGATTAATTGACAGGCCAATTAGACCTCTTTTTCCAAAAGAATTTAATAATGAAACCCAGATTATTGCTTTTGTTTATTCACACGATGGCGAAAACGATGCGGATGTTCTTGCTGCAGTTGGAGCTTCGGCTGCTCTTACTATATCAGATATCCCGTTTGACGGCCCGACAGCTGAAATCAGGGTTGGTAAAATAAATAATCAATTCATTATTAACCCGACCCTCCAACAGCTTAAAGAAAGCGATATTGAACTTGTAGTTGCAGGTACTGCCGATTCTATTATGATGGTTGAGGGTGAATCTAAAGAAATAAGCGAAGATGATCTTCTCAATGCTCTTAAATTTGCCCACAACGAAATAAAGAAACTTATCCAGCTTCAGGTAGAGTTAAGGGAAGAAGCCGGTAAAGCAAAAAAAGAAATAAAAGCTACGGAGATTGATGAAGCGCTCATAAAAGATGTCTATAATCTTGCTTACGAAAAGTTCAAAGAGATTGTTCATTCTGTTCTTTCAAAAGAGGATCGAAGCGCTAAGAATAAAGAGTTAAAAAACTCTGTTCAAGAATCATTAAAAGAAAAATACCAGGAAGAGGAAAAAGTTATTGGTGAAGTTCTTCATGATCTTGAAAAAGAATTAATGCGAAGCAGAATTCTTTCAGAAGGAATTCGTCTTGACGGAAGGAATACAAAACAAATCCGTCCAATCTCAATAGAACTGGGCAATCTGCCGAGGACACATGGATCAGCATTGTTTACACGCGGAGAAACTCAAAGCTTAAGTTCAGTAACGCTTGGTACAAAAAACGATGAGCAAACAATTGACGGTTTGATTGATGAGTATACTAAAAAATTTATGCTTCATTACAACTTCCCGCCGTTTTGCGTAGGCGAAGTTGGCAGGATGTCCGGTGTCGGCAGACGGGAAATAGGTCATGGAAATCTTGCAGAACGTGCATTAAAAGTATTAATGCCGCCTGAAAATATTTTCCCATATACTGTTAGATTAATTTCCGATATTCTCGAATCAAACGGTTCTTCTTCAATGGCGACTGTTTGCGCCGGTTCACTTGGATTGATGGATGCAGGCGTTCCTATACAGAAGGCATGTGCGGGTATTGCGATGGGCCTTGTGAAGGAAGGCGAACAATTTGCTGTTCTTTCCGATATTTTGGGAAACGAAGATCACCTTGGTGATATGGATTTTAAGGTTGCCGGTACATCCGATGGAATTACAGCTTTCCAGATGGATATAAAAATAAAAGGAATCTCATTTGAAATCATGGAAATTGCTCTTAAGCAAGCAAAAGAAGGCAGATTCCATATTCTTGGGATAATGAATGAAGCCATCAGCAAGCCAAGAGAATCTTTATCACCGTTTGCGCCAAGATTAATTACAATGAAGGTTGAACAAGATCAAATTGGCTTAATAATTGGCCCCGGCGGAAAGACTATACAGGGTATGCAAAGGACGTTCGGTGTAGATATAAATATTGACGACGATGGTACAATAAATATCGCATCACCGAATAAAGAAAGCGCCGCAAAGTGCAAAGAATATATTAAAAAAATGACGGCAACTCCCGAAGTCGGAGAAGTATATGACGGCGTTATAACAAAAATAATGGACTTCGGAGCATTCGTTGAAATTCTTCCGGGTAAGGAAGGTTTATTACACATATCTCAAATAGACAACAA
>PLNZ01000293.1 GCA_003142915.1 Ignavibacteriales bacterium
ATTGTTTTACTCTGGCTATTGTTTGGGTTGTGTAGGTTGTGCAACTTACTTAACCAACGAAGCCTCAGTGAAAAACTTTTTCACTGGAGTGAGAAATCAGTTTTAGGTTTTTCACTGCAATTCCTTTGAATATGAGCTAAATTCAAACAAAACAGTCTAAAAGTGAAAAAGTGAAAAATATTTCCCATATTAACCCTACATATAGCACTTTTTGTCATTTTCAACATTGCGCTAATCATTACCACAATAATATTTTCATAAAAACATGCTTTTTCAGCTCTGATATTGAAATATTTTTTCACTTTCTCACTTTTCTTTGATTATAAGCTAAAAACAAATAAAACACAGTGAAAACACAGTGAAAAACTGGATTTCAGCTTTTTCACTTNNATTCTGTAATTCAAAGTTGTTAAAATCAGCATGTGCTGTCAGAAACTTTGTAAATGTATTTTTCTTAACGGGACAATTGTTAAATAAGCCATTATCATAACCTAAACAACCCCTGAATTTTTCATACAGAATTTCTTTGTCGTATTCTGTATCGTATGAAAATTCACTATTCATAAATTCTACAAACTCCCGCGAAGTCTGAAGCAACAATTTTTTCTCGTCTATATTTATTCTTCGGTACTCTATCAAACCTTCTTCTAAATACAACTCTAAACACTCAATCATAAAATTATCAAAGCGATTCCATTCGTCTTCATCCCAATCGTCAAATAGTAAATGTCCGAAATCGTCCGTGGGTTTGTGTTGTGCATTGTAGTAATCGGAAATCTCTATCTCAAACATTCTATCCCGAAAACTGTCTCCCATTCCATTAATTGTATAATTTGTACTGACTATAATCTTCGGTGATTCACTAAATGGGATAGCAAAAGCATTTTCATTCTTATACTCAATCGTCATATCATCTGTTATAACCGAAAACAGCATTTCAAAATCGAAGTCTTTCTTAACATCGTTAAAATCGACAAACTCTGTTTGCGTAGTTACTTGTTGTAATGTAAACCGAGGATTGAATTCAAAATTCTTCCCATCTATTCTGGTTTCCTTTCTTACTTGGCTAATTGCTTTACCAATTAAGCTCTTACCTGTTCTTCCTACTGGATTTTCAGTCACCTTTTCATCCATAAAAATAATCGCCTTTGCTTCACTTTTATTTTTATACTTATGTAATACATATCCCATTGCTGAACAGATAGACATTAGTCTGTCTTCATCGTTTCGAACCATATTTCTTATAAGCAGCTCAAACTCAGACCGCTTATATTTTGCATTAGATACTTTAATATCTCTTGCAATTAATTGCGAATTCCAAATTGGCTGATCAAGTGTGTCATAACTATTCAGCTTTGCATTAGAACCTTTATTTAATTCAACTATTCCGTTTTTGTAGTATATAAATGACGATTCTTTTGTATCCTGTTTAATTTTGATTTCTTTTGTGTTCATGGTTTCGAGTAAATTTTCATTAAACAATCTCCCGATATTACATCTTATCTCTTCTCGGAGTACTTTTACATATTCAGGACTTTTAGCGGATTCGTTGATGTCATGCATAATAAAATCTTTGATTTTAGGTGGGACGGTTATTTCGGCAATATTTTTATGAATACGAACAAAATCATACACCTTTCCAAAATATACTTTCCCAAACCCCTGTCTTTCTNNAGAAATCATCTGGATTAACTTCGGCTTGCATTCCTTTTTTATTTCTCCTGATCAACCAATACTCACCCCGCACATTCCCATAATCTTTGATTAGGCCAGCGACTTCATTCCTAAATTCCTTTTCTGGTTTTGCAGGTAGATTTTGTTTATTCCAGAGTTCTGCGGTTTGATAAATGTGTTCTTCATCAATTTTTGCAGCAATTAGTTTCCCGACTATTTGTAACAGTGATGCATGACGTTCCCCAGGTTCCTTTGGCTTATACAAATCAATTACGGGTTCAGTAATTTTTATATCTTTAACTAACCTATCTTTAAGCATAATTAATTTTGGATTTGGTAAAAATGTATTGATATCTGGATATGTAACATCTCGTGGCGATGCTGCTAATCGCTTTATTTCATCAATACCCAATTCAAATACTTCTTCCTTAGTAAGTGGAATCGCAAACAACCCACTCTTTTTATTTTTTGAATTAACGACACGAATCAATCCTGTTTTATTATAAACAGTTTCATCTATTTTACAAATGCCGTAGGATAATTCCGTTGCTATTCCTTTTATTACAGTATTTAGTTTTCNNTATGGAATACGAATATGGAAGCCTTTAGATCCGCTTAAATTTACTCTAACAGACAAAAGGTCTACCCCATAATTGGATTCGAATGCGGTTAATAATTTGCGGGTTTTGTTAAGTGAGTATTCAAGATCAATGTCGTCAATATCGATTATAATATCCGATACCCCAACTGTGCCGTCATATCCTTTTAAGGTTTTATTTCCATTGTCGGTATGACTATCGAAATAATTCGTTAGTTCTTGCGAATGGATAAAGTGGGATTTGTAAAGTGGATCATTAAAGTAATGTTTAGGTACTACATCTTCTAATTTTTTGAAGTGATGTCGATTTTTTGCACTTCCTATAGCGTATTCCGCTAAATTATAGTTTTTCTCCGTGGTTGTTATTGAATTCATTGTTTAAGTCCTCATTGCTGCAAGTTGATAGTGTTGATCCAGATTCTACTCTATTTGAATGTATCATTGATTTTATGTTCCTAATTGTGGCTGCAAATGCCATAGCGTTTGCATTCCCATTAGATGAGTAATATTCACTTACGTGTTTTCTTAAATTATCTGAATCAATAAATGTAAATAATGTACAGTTGCCTATTCTTTCATGTTTAATCAGTTCGCAATTTTGCAGAAGCAAAAATGCACATAAATACAGATCTTTATGTTGATAGAGTTTTTGTGTCATATTGGGTTGCCCCCATAAATTATTTGTTAATAAATCCCTTGCGGGAATGTTGTCGGTTGTCTGTCTGCTGTTGTCTATAATACAATCTAATTTAATTGGTATGCTCAAGTCAAGGTCTACTTAAAAATTATTTGTGATGTCAGTTGGCGGGTTGTCTTTGGTTTTCTAATATAATATAAGGCATAAAAATCAGGAGTCAAGGAAGAATAAAAAATAATGTAAAAAAATATTAAAAAAGAGGAGTAACCCTCTTTTTTAACGTTGTTCGAACCTATTTTAATTTATTCATATAAATATTCAGCTTAATTGCGAAAAAAGAATCACTATTTTCTAAAAAGTAGTCTCGGACAGACTTGAGCCAGTGGAGCAAGCACCGTCAAAAGCTCGAACTTCAGAAATGGAGCTCGAGTTTTTTGTTTCTATAGTTGAATTATTGGAAGTATCATTTCCGCCAAAAGGATTACAATCTTGTCTTTTAAGGCATTTTTTGATGTTATCCAGGCCTGTCTTTAATTCGCAATCACCCCTCATTTTAATGATGATTTCTCCATTTGTATCTTTTTTGTTTAGCGTTGATGTAATCTCTGAAAAAATCAGTTTATTTAATCGCCTTTTTGTTTCTAAAGGTAAGCGTGGGTAAATAAGGCTAAAGTCTTTAAAAGTTTCTTGAAAACTTTTAGCTGTAAATTTTGAATTTGTTATCCCTTCTATTTCGGAATCATCCAATGTGCTTTGAATGAAAATTTCTGTCTTAGGCGACGCTATTTTAATTTTGTTAATAATCTGTTTGTAATTATCTACAATTTGATCCATCGGAAAATTTGCTGATAAATCATTAATACCAATAAGAATAAATATTTTCTTTGGTTTAGATTCCAAAGTTTTTTCAATGCGCAGTAAAATACCAGCAGTTTTGGGTTCTATCCCCAGGGACTTG
>PLNZ01000371.1 GCA_003142915.1 Ignavibacteriales bacterium
TTTATTTATAAAATTTATAGCTTTCAGTCCGGCTTCTGCCAGAAGTTTTAAATTCAAAGCCATCGGCGTCATTTCCCGCAAGATTGGAGATGATTGAATAATTTCAATCAACTTTGGATAATTTTCTTTCCACAGGCTCAATTCAGATATAATATTATCTGCAGCGTCTTTATTTCCGGATAAATATTCATCAACTTTATTTCTAAACTTTCTGCTGATGTTTGATTCGGGATTTGCAGCATCTACAGTGCGCGTGTAAGGGGAAAATGAATTATAATGTACTTCTTGAGAAATCCTTGCATATCCCTTTAAAGGTTCAATTACGTCGACAAAATCTTTCAGGGCACTTATATCATTACCGCCTGTCAATCTTCTTAGCATCATATCATAATTCTTTAGCTGCGTTACCCCGCAGTCTTCAAGCTTATGATTTATTATATCAAGTCTTCTGTACATATCCCTAACATCTTCGACAGAGGCCGGAGACCAGAGTCTTTCCGCAATTGCAGCCGTCCTTGGCCAGATGCGGGAATCAATATTTTCAGGTGTTACAAGTTCACTCCACATAGCTGCTTCACCCCCTAATATATTTTTGACGGCAGTTCCGCTTAATATAGAATCAACAGGCACAGGATCATTTAGATAATGAACCGAAGCGGGCTCGCAATGGTCAAGATAATATCCGTAAGATAATATTCCTTTATATCCTTTCAGGGCGGCATCCTGCAATGCCGATTGGCCGCGCCATGATTGTATAACGATATCTTCCGGCATACCCGGCTGAAGAATTTCATCCCAACCTATCATTTTCTTATGATACTTAGATATTATTTTCCGAATCCGTTTAGTGAAATAAGCCTGAAGCTGTTCCGTTGTACTAAAATGATGAGATGCCATAAATTTTTGTATAGGTTTATTTTTGCTCCAGTCTTTCCCGTTATTTTCATCACCGCCTATATGAATGTATTCATCGGGAAAAAGCTTAGACATCTCTTTAAAAAACTTATCGAAAAATTGATATGTTGCTTTGTTAGCCGGGTTGAAAACCGGATTAAAAATTCCCCAACTTCTTTCTATTTTATTTTCAGGATTTTGCTCTCTTTGATCCTTAGGCAGACTTGAAAATTCCGGATAAGCGATAAGCCAGCTTGTTGAATGCCCCGGGATATCAAATTCAGGTATTACGCGTATTCCCCTCTCGCCGGCATAAGAAATAATATCTTTTATTTGCTGCTGCGTATAATAAAAGCCATCGGAGCCGAGTTTTGTAAGTTCCGGAAAAGTTTTACTTTCCACGCGGAATCCCTGGTCATCGCTTAAATGCAAATGCAGTACATTCATTTTCAAAAAAGTCATCGCGTCCAGATTTCTTTTAATAACATCAACGGGCATAAAATGGCGGCTTACATCAATCATTAATCCGCGCCATTGAAAGCGGGGCTTATCGATAATCTTTACTGCAGGGAAATAATAACCAATGCTGTCTGAACATAATAATTGAAGAAAAGTTTGCAATCCATGTATTGCGCCTAAATCAGTTTCTGCAGATAATTCAATTTTTAAAGGCGTAATTGTCAATGTATAAGATTCATCTTCATTTAACACCAGTTTACCGGGATTTTTACATTCAATTACAAACTCTGATTTGTTACTATATTTAGTTACTTTGGAATCTGCTCTGGTAATAAAATCCTGAGTAAGGAAAAAACCTGTCTGACCCGATAAGTGCCGGAGTGCCCTCGTTGCAGAGCCATACAGCCGCTTATCAGGGTTTCCTTTAATAGAAATTGTAAATGCAGTATCCAGTCTGAACCTTCCGTCCATTTTAATAAGCTTTTCTGGAACAGGCATAAGATTACAGGAAGTATCATTTCCCTGAGAAAAGGTAGACGTTATTGAAATAAATAAAAAAATAATAATGTACGGAATAGTTTTACAAAGCTTCATTTTACCTCCGGATAAATCTTAATAAATGAACGCCCCCGGGAAAATAATCAATTATATGCCTGCTAAATTAAATATAAAAAAAAACCGGGTAAAACCCGGCTTTAAATTTATAAATGATATTTTAAAGAAATTTTACCACGCATAAGCTTCCGGTGCCTGATTACCAGGCCCGGGCCAAATTTCATCAAGCTTTTTCAATATATCTGCGGAAAGTTTTATATCAACGGCTGCCGCATTCTGTTCAAACTGTTCCAGTGTCCTTGGACCAACAATAGGTGAAGTTATTACGGGATTGTGCAAAGTCCATGCTAATGCAACATCGGCAGGACTATGATTTATTTCTTTACAAAGTTTTTCATAGGCTTCAATTTTCGGGCGAAGTATTTCCGCCGAGCGTTGGAGCGGTTCGCGGCTTCTGCGCTGACCATCTTTTATCTTTTCAAGTACGCCGGCTAAGATACCTCCGCCGATAGGGCTCCAGGGTATTACTCCAACACCCATAGCTTTACATGCCGGAATCACTTCAAGTTCAATGTGTCTGTTTCTTAAGCTATAAATACTTTGTTCGGAAACCAATCCTAAAAAATTTCTTCGTTTAGCGGCGTAATTTGCTTCAACAATATTCCATGCAGCAAAATTACTGCTTCCTACATAAATAACTTTTCCTTCATTTACAAGGCATTCCATTGCCTGCCATATTTCATCCCACGGGGTCTCACGGTCAATATGGTGCATTTGATAAAGATCTATATGATCCGTTTTCAAACGTCTAAGACTATCCTCACATGCTTTGCGAATATGATAAGCGGAAAGCTTTGAATCATTCACCATTTCTCCCATTTTGTTGTAAACTTTCGTAGCTAATACAATCTTATCACGATTTTTACTTTTTTCCAGCCAGTTACCAATAATGCTTTCAGTAGTACCGGGGCCAAGCTTTCCACCGTAAATATCTGCCGTATCAAAATAATTTACACCAAGTTCTAATGCTTTATTCATTATTTTAAAGCTGTCCGCTTCTGATGTATACTCGCCGAAATTCATAGTGCCGAGACAAATTTTACTTACAAGTAAACCGCTTCTTCCAAGATGTGTGTAATGCATTTCAACTCTCCGTATGTTTAATGTAGATGATAGTAAAGCGAAGCACTAAGCGATTCAGCGAATCACTTTACAATAATATTATTTTACAATTTCTCAGTTATAATTTAGAAATATTTAATCCCTTTTAACAATACCTCTGACAGGTTTGTTTTCTATAAAATTCACAACATTTTCTGCAGCACGTTTCTGACCGTCAATTAATGAGTCCGCTATTACTGCTGAGTTATGCGGTGAGCCGATTACATTCGGAAGATCAAGGAATGGAAAATTTAATCTGAACTCTCCGTTTCTAAATGGTTCTATCCACCAGGCATCAATTCCTGCAGAAAACTCCGGATTTGATACTAAATGATCGAATAAATCTTTCTCTACAATTAAATCCCCCCTTGCGATATTAATTAATATTGCAGTTGGTTTCATTAATTCCAATTCCCGTTTTCCAATAAAACCCCTGGTTAAATTATTTAAAGGAATTGAAAGAATAACTATATCCGATTTACTTAAAACATAATCCAAATCATTTAGCGTTCCGATGAACTCAATATCCGCATCAGTCGCGCCGCTTGTGTTAACAGCTAAAGTTTTCACGCCAAAATTTTTTAGCAACTCTGCAGCGGCTTTACCGATGCCGCCAAACCCGATTATACCTGCTATGGAATTTTTTAATGACCGGTTAAGTGTTATTTGATCAAACTCACCCTGCAGCAGCTTTTTATGATTTATTAAAAGGCGCTTGGAAAGGGCTAATATCATTGCAACTATATGCTCAGCCATTGGTTCGGCATAAGCTCCCTGATTTGCTGCAATTAAACAATCATCAGGGAATATATTAAAATTAAGATGATCATACCCGGCGGATAAAAGTTGAATAAACCTAAGCCGGTTAAATAAAGTTTTTCCCGCGCCATTTAATTCCTTAGGAACATTCCATGTTAAAAGGATATCAGCTTTTTCCAATACTTTCTCACGGTCCTCTTTATTGACGTCTTTTAAAAAGATAACATTAGCTTTGTTTCCAAGCGCTTCTTTATAAAGATAACGTTCATTTTCAGCTATATAAAATGTAACGGCAACATTCATGAAATTCATTTCATCTTACCTAACGGTTTACCGTATTCATAGTATTCTCCGGGTAACGCGATCCTTTGGCTACATTCTTAGGAGCAATTTTTTCCAATAACTCAAGTTCTTCTTTTGTTAAACTCACATTAACAGCTTCTACATTCTCTTCAAGATACTTAATACGTTTTGTACCGGCTATCGGTACAACATCTTCTCCCTGTGCCAGCAGCCAGGCAAGTGCGAGCTGTGGTGCAGCACAGTTTTTCTTCGCCGCAAGTTCTTCAATTTGTTTAACAATAGAAAGATTATATTCAAAGTTTTCTCCCTGAAATCTTGGATTGAAACGGCGGAAATCATTTTCAGCAAGGTTATCAATCTTTTTAATTGCTCCCGTAAGAAAACCACGGCCTAATGGACTGTAGGCGACAAAACCAATTCCCAGTTCACGGCAGGTTGATAACGCACCGTCTTCCGGGTCGCGTGTCCAAAGCGAATATTCAGACTGCAAAGCTGTAATGGGATGAACACTATAGGCACGTTTGATTGTATTTGGCGATGCCTCAGATAATCCTATATACCTGACTTTGCCTTCTTCAACCAACTTAGACATAGCCCCGACGGTATCTTCAATCGGCGTTTCTATATCAACACGATGAAGATAATAAAGATCAATCACATTTATATTTAATCTCTTTAAACTTGCTTCACAAGCTTTTTTGACATATTCGGGTTTTCCGTTGTAACCTCGTGAACCATCGGAATGCCGGACAATACCAAACTTCGTTGCAAGTACAACTTTATCTCTTCTATCATTAATAGCTCTTCCCACAAGTTCTTCATTATGCCCTATGCCGTACATATCGGCAGTATCTAAAAAATTTACGCCGAGTTCAATTGCCCTGTGAATTGTCTTTACAGACTCTTCATCATCGGTTTTTCCATAGAACTCGGACATTCCCATGCAGCCTAATCCGACTGCAGAAACAAATAAATTCGATTTACCAAGTTTTCTTTTTAACATTTTTAACCTGCAATTTGTTTATAAGTAATTTACAAAAATAAATTAATTTAATCAGTTCCCCCGTATGGG
This sequence comes from Ignavibacteriales bacterium, assembly GCA_003142915.1. Taxonomy (GTDB): domain Bacteria; phylum Bacteroidota; class Ignavibacteria; order Ignavibacteriales; family Ignavibacteriaceae; genus FEN-1297. The sequence continues at coordinate 5,204 of PLNZ01000371.1, forward strand.
CTGGAAGAGAATTGCTTTAACTCTTCATAACATAAGAATTCAAAAACGCGATTGCCAAAGCCCATGCTTGTTTAGCCGCATCAGGGTTATAGCTTGCACGGGCATTACAAAAAAAGCCATGATCTGCATTTGAAAAAACAATATTAACATAATTTTTATTATTCAATTTCAAAGATGCAGTTATTGTGTTTATCTGATTCTCATCTATATGCTTATCAAGTCCGCCCCAGAACATTAACATTGGCGCATGGATATCCGGTACCCGATCCAATATTGAGGGCATACCTCCGCCGTAAAAAGATATAGCGGCTTTCAAGTTTAATAATGTATTTGCAAGAAACGATACTCTGCCACCCATGCAAAATCCTATTGAGGCAACTTCGTTTGACAGTAGCCGCTTCTCATTCTTAAGCCACTCATTAACCGATATAATATCGGCGATTAATCCTTCATTAGTAAGCGCCTGGACATGTACCCATGTACTTTCGAAATCATTATAATTACCTTCAAAGCCCTTTCCTGTACGATGAAATAATTCAGGGGCAATTGATATAAAACCTTCTTCAGCAAATCTTCCGGTAATATCCCGTATATGTGAGCTTATTCCGAAGGCTTCCTGGAATACTAATATGCCGGGATGTTTTTCGGAATCTTTGGGACGGGCAACAAAAGCTGCCATTGTTGTACCGTCGGAAACGTTCAGGGAAATATCTTCAATTACAACTCCACTCATCTTTACCTCGGAAATGATAAATATTGAAACTTAAACAGGTGTAAAACTGTTTTTAAAATATTATTTGTTTTAATAATAATAAATTTCCGGATATTTTATTTTATAGAAAGATGTATGGATCACTAAATTTTTGTAAAGCGTTTTCCGTCACTTTTACTTGCAATTACGTTATAAAAAAATAATTTGGCCTGTATTTGTTGAATAACACAATAGGCAGATATAAAATCCGCCTTGAATAATTTTTATTTTCCTTGCAAGCCAAGATCATCATCCGATTCAGCAATTACTTTTTCTTTTTTAGAAAAAATCTTAGAAAAGAATGCCGGAAGTTTTTCCCTGTAACCTTCGGCAATTGAATAGATAACCGGGACAAGGATCAAAGTTAAAAAGAGAGAACTTATTAATCCGCCGATGATAGCCCAAGCCAAGCCCGATTTCCACTCGGAACCTGCATCTACGGAAGTTGCAATCGGAAGCATACCAAAAATCATTGCAGCAGTGGTCATTATAATAGGTCTTATCCTGCTTTCGCCTGCCTCAATCAGAGCATCATAAGTTGAATCACCTTCTTTCTTTTTTTGGCTTGTCCTGTCAACTAAAAGAATTGCATTCTTACCGACAAGTCCAATTAACATAATTACACCAAGAATGGACATAATGTTTAATGACTTCATTGAAAGTGCTAATGCGAGTAAAGCACCTATCATTGCAAGCGGTATTGAGAATAAAATTACAAAAGGATCAAAATATGAATCATACAAAGCTACCATAACCATATAGACGAATATAATTGCCGCTATCAAAGCTAAGCCCAAACTGCTAAACGAATCTGTCTGCATTTTAAGATCTCCCCAGTACAAAATATCAACTCCCTTTGGTAAACCAGCTTTAGTAACTGCTTTCTTTATATCCGCACCAATATTGCCTGCGGGCCTGCCAATAACCTGTGAATAGACTGTTACTTCAGGAATCCTGTTAACTCTTTGCAGTTTTGTCGGGCCGGTTGTCTGGTAAACATTTGCAAACTGCATTAGCTGGATTGACTGACCGTATTTATTAACAAATGTCAGATTTTCAAGATCGGATATTCTTGACCTGTCAAATTTATCAAGCGAAATTTTTATATTATAATCATCATCACCGTCACGGTATTTGGAATCATCATTTCCTTGAAAAGCGACATTCAATACAGAGCCGACATCTGCAATTGATAAGCCAAAATCAGCAAGTTTCTGCCGGTCAATTTCAATTTGTGTCTCGGGGTTTCCATCTTCCGAAGATAGGCGTACATCAGCAGTACCCGGAATTGTTTTAACAATGCCCTCTACAAATCCTGCAGCTTTTTGAACATCATTCCTGTCTGAACCGTTAACAATTAATTGTATAGGAGACGAATTAGCAGTACCAAATAATCCTATAGGGTTAACACGCACTTTCACACCGGGAATTGTTTGCGCAAATTTCTTAATTTCGTTCCCTATATCATCGGTTGATTTGATTCTTTCCTTTTTAGGAACTAATGTAACATCAAGTTCGGAAGTATTGCTGGCATACTGACCTATTAATCCTTCACTTGAAGCGCCGACATTCGCGAACAAATTTTTCAATTCCGGCATTTTCCGGATATAATTTTCAACTTCTTCACTAACATAATTTGAATGTTCCAAAGTATAACCAAGCGGCATTTCAAGGGTAACTGCAAATTCACCCTGGTCGGTCTGGGTCATAAATTCAGCGCCAATAAATCCTAACGGAATCAGCATGATCGCTGCAATAAATAAAACTAATGCTGCCAAAATAACTTTTATTCTATTTACAAGAGCCCATCTGAGAATAGAAATATACTTATCTGTTAATTTATGAAAGCCCTTTTCAAACCAGAGAGCAAATCTTCCTATTATCGTCGCTTTGGTTCGTCTTTCAAGCTTGCTTATTCTTGAAGCAAGTAAAGGAGTAACAGTGAATGAAACAAATAAGCTAAGCAGGGTTGAAGTAACAACAACAACCGCAAACTCTCTTAAAATGTTTCCAACCAATCCCCCGGTTAAGGCAAGCGGAACGTAGATTACAACGTCAACCATGGTTATTGCAAGCGCCGCAAACCCGATTTCATTTCTTCCTTTAAGAGCAGCGACTTTTCTTTCTTCTTTACGCTCAAGGTGGTGATAAATATTTTCCAAGACCACAATTGAATCGTCAACCAAGAATCCAACAACCAGCGAAAGCCCCAACAGCGTCATAAGATTCAGGGTAAAACCGAAAATAAGCATAACCGTGAAAGTTGAAATCAGCGAGCACGGTATTGCAAGCATAACTATAAATGAGTTTCTGAAACTGTGAAGAAACAGAAGCATTACAATTGCAACCAAAAGTACTGCAAGACCAAGATCTAATTTTACACCGTTTGCTGCATCAATTGTAAATTGAGATTCATCCTGGGCAATATTAAATTTCACATTATTAGCTTTAAAATCACTTTCAATTTTTTTTAATTCTTGTTTAACCAGACGGCTTACATCAACAGAGTTAGCGTCTGTCTGTTTTTGTACAAGNNGCAAGGCGTATATTGCTGCCGTTTGCCAGATGAGCAACAATAAGGCTTTTCAATGTATTTATTGAATTGAATTTTCCTGCAAGCCTAACAACATATTGATTTGCACCATTGTCAATTTTACCAGCAGGAAAATCGAGATTGGAAGATAGAATAGATTGAACGACCTGTGTTATAGATAAGCCAAAAGAATTAATCTTATCTGCATTTAAATTAACTTTTATTTCTCTTTCATTACCACCTACAAGAGTAATTTGACCCACGCCGGAAATTTTAGAAATTCTCGGCTGAATTCTATCAACAACAAATTGGTAGAATTGTTTCGGAGGCATATTACTGTTAACGCCCATCCTTAATACCGGGATTTCATCAAGTGCAAATTTTGAAAGTACAGGGGATTTGACATCAGACGGTAATGTATTTAATATTTCATTTACTTTCCTTTGTGCACTTTGAAGCTGAATATCCACATTTGCCGACTGCAAAAACTGAATTACAACAAATGAAACGCCCTCACTTGAAGTTGAGGTTGCGTAATCAACCTGATCAAGTGTTGAAATAGCATCTTCAACCGGTTTAGTAACTGAAGTCTCAACTTCGTTCGGGGATGCCCCAGGGTAAACTGTTGATATAGTAATAACAGGCGGTGTAATCTTTGGCAGAAGCTCATAATTAAGCTGTGTATAACTGTAAATTCCCAGCAACACCAACGCAGAAAATATAACCACCACTAACGTAGGCCGTTTAATCGAAAGCTCGGTAATCGTCATCTTTTAATCTCCTAAATAAACTTTTTTCTTTTCAATAGATCCTGTTTAAAAGGCAGGTCCATCCAT
>PLNZ01000096.1 GCA_003142915.1 Ignavibacteriales bacterium
CTTTTTGCATCTACATTTTTTTTGACCAGCTCTGACAACCCCGGCTCGTAAATAGGGATTATGCCACGATTTAAATTATCAATCTTCTCTTTGGTATGGCCTATTACGTATACTTTATTTCCGAAATCTGCAAAAACAGTTGCTGTTACTAATCCTACGTATCCGTGTCCTACAAAAGTTATTGTCATATATGTATCCTGTCTATCTGATTTTTTATTTCAATGAGACCCTTATCAAAAGTGGACATCTCAATGCCTAATTTACTTATTTTATCATTTTTAAGATAAAGACAAAAGGGTCTCGGTGCTTTTCCGGTAAAATACTCGTTACGGCTTATTTTTGAAATTAAAGATTCATCTAAATCAAACTCCCTGGCAATTTTTAGAGCCGCTTCATACGGACTTACTTTTTGACTCCCCACCACATGAAAGATCCCTTTTTGCTCTGTTCTAATTAAAATGTCTAATGCGTTTACAATATCATCAATAAACGTTGGAACCATAATATGATCCCAAACCATATTCAATTTTTCGCTCTTTTGCAATTTATCAATCAATACCCTAATCAAATCATTCCTTTTAAATAAAGCTCTGTAAGGATATGCAATTCTTCCGATAATATAATCTAATCCTGAATTTTGAACAAGCTTTTCACCTTCATATTTTGTTTTCGCGTACCAGTTAATTGGATTAGGTGCATCCTCTTCTAAGTAAGATCTTTTAGTTCCGTCAAAAACAAAATCCGTGGAAACGTAAACTAATTTCTTATTTGTTTTTTGACAGGCTTCAATAACATTCTGTGTACCAAGCACATTAATCGCCCAAGCAGTTTTTTCCTCTCTCCATGCTTCTTCTGCTTCTTGAGAGTTTTTGAACTCCAATAATTCCTTATCTCTTGCTTTATCCTCTTGGCAACCATCGACATTTGTTTTAGCCGCCATATGAATAACAGTAGTAGCATCTGAAGATAAAACTTTATCAAGAACTGCATTCTTATCGAGGATATCTATACCTTTACTTAAACTGATGTGTTCAAATTCGTAAACTTCATCCAATAACTCTGTAAATCTTGAGCCAACTAAACCGGTTAATCCTGTTGCTAGAATTTTTGTCTTCATAACTTAGCATATTGTTTTTTATAATATTCTTTGTACTCTCCGCTTTTAATATTTTTCCACCATTGTTTATTTTCTTGATACCAATTAACCGTTTTTTCAAGCCATTCATCGAAATCGCGTAATGGTTCCCAGCCCAATTCACTTTTTATTTTTGACCAATCAAGAGCGTATCTTCTATCATGTCCCGGCCTATCCTTTACATACTCTAATGACTCATCTGTTTTTCCAAGCAGTTTAATTATTTTTTGTAAAATTGAAATATTGCTTAAGTTTTCGGTTAATCCGCCAACACAATATGTTTCTCCAATTTTTCCCTTTTCCAAAATTAAATCAATTGCCCGGCAATGATCTTCTACATATAACCAATCTCTGACATAAAGGCCGTCTCCGTAAACCGGAACTTTTTTACCCTCCAAAAGATTAGTAATCGCCAGTGCTATTAACTTTTCCGGAAATTGATATGGGCCAAAGTTATTTGAACAATTAGAAATTGTAATGGGTAAATTATATGTATGATAATAGGCTTTTACTAAATGATCTGAGCCCGCTTTGCTTGCTGAGTATGGACTTCTGGGATCATATAGTGTTCGTTCATTAAAAATGTTCTTATCGTCAAGATTAAGGCTCCCATATACCTCATCCGTTGATATGTGATGAAATCTTTTTACTTTATTCTCAAGCGCTGCGCCCAAAAGCACTTGAGTCCCTAAAACATTAGTTTTTACAAAACTAGCAGGATCCGTAATGCTTCTGTCAACGTGGCTTTCGGCTGCAAAATGGACAACGGTATCAACACCTTGCATTACTTCGCTCACAACCTGCAAACTACAAATATCTCCTTGAATAAATTTATAATTCGGGTTATCTTGAACACTGGTTAAATTCTCTAAATTTCCGGCATAAGTTAATTTATCTAAATTAACTACAAAATCCTGTGGATATTTTTTAAGCCAATAGAGAATGAAATTGGAACCAATAAATCCTGCTCCCCCGGTTACTAAAAGTTTCATTTATATTTGCTCTCCTTGCTTAACCTTCTCTGCGATAAGGTTGTTAACGCGAAGGAGACTGTCGATTGTTCCGGCATCTTCCCACATTCCCTCAATAATATTAACATCCAATTCACCTTTCTCAAGATACTTATTGTGAAGATCAACAATTTCCAATTCGTTTCTTGCGGACGGTTTTAAACTCTTGGCGTATTCAACAACTCTGTTATCGTAAATATAAAAACCCACAATTGCATAATCGCTTTTTGGATGTTCCGGCTTTTCTACAATTGAGGTAACTTTATTATTCTGATCAAACTCAACTACCCCGGATCGCTCAGGATCAGGAACTTGTTTTGCGAATATTCTGGCACCTGATTTAAAAGAGGTAATGCTCTCGGCAAAATTATGATCGAAAATATTATCTCCCAAAATCAACGCAACATCATCTTTTCCAATAAAATTTTCGCCAACAATAAATGCATCGGGTAATCCTCGGGGCTCTTCCTGAACTTCATATGATAAATTAACTCCTAACTCGTTTCCTGAACCAAGTAAATTTAAGAATTGTCCTGAATATTCCGGAGCAACGATTATTAGAATATCCTTAATTCCGGCACGCGCAAGAGTCTGAATAGGATAATAAATCATCGGCTTATTATAGACAGGTAATAACTGCTTTGAAGTAATTTTTGTTAGAGGACGAAGTCTTGTGGCCCTACCGCCTGCCAATATTATACCTTTCATAAAATTCCTCCCATCAATGTAAAGAATAAAACTGATAGTCCCAATGCTCCGATAAGAACATATTCTATCACAATTCTAGGCGTTAATTCATGATTTATCAGATGATGTAAAAGTCCCCATAAAATGTAGAAGAATACGGTTATGAAAATTATCATCGCCTGCATCTTAACATCTGGACTTGTTAACAAAATTAAAATTAGACCAAAAGATAATATTAATATTAAAGTTATGTAATATCCTAAGTGTTTTTTAAATTTTTTAAACATTAAATGATTGATCCTTTCGCAAGTATTATAACAATAATAATCATTACGCTTAAAAATAAGATATGATCAAGGTTATGTCCGACAAAACGGACAATTTTTCTTCTTTCAATTATCATCATATCCAAGAAGAGTACTAAAATAAATATAGATAAGATAATCCCTGCAAGTGTTAATGAGAATGTTTGACTATTTATCAAAGGCTTAATTACAGATAAGGAACTAGCGCCGAGCAGTTGCGCATTAGGAACTAAATTAGCTACCTGTTTAATAATTGGGATACTTGAATTACCAACTGTAGTTGTTTTAACAGCAGACGAACCTAAGGCTTTTGTACCCGGTGCAGGAGCAAGAGTTGTGCTTCCCAGCATTTCTACGACTAAAACTGTGCTTTCTCCGCTAAGCTTACCTGTTGCAACCGCAAAACCAACATTTTGATAATTTGGCGATAAGACATTTTGGCGATGCTCAGGACTATTCATCCAAGCATTAATAACATCCGGAACGCTATTAAATCCTCTGGCAAGATTTTCACCGGCGTAAATATAGTTGTATCCTGCTGCTTTTATAAAAACCCATGGAGTTGTTCCATCTGGAGCATTATGCGCCCAGTAATCTTTACTAAACATATCAGCAGCTTTATTGGCGGCAGCCTGATCTAACTCGGAATTATCTGTTAAAGCCGGTAAATTATTATTTTGCCTTTGCTGATTTGTTAAAATCAGCAACTGTTGATTTGAAATGTCAGAAAATGTACCAAGAACTGAGGGAAAATTTGTACGCACAACTGACAACATCAGCCCCGCTGAGAAGAAGAATAAAGTGAGTATTAATAAAATCTTGTGATGCAAAAGACCTGAGCGATAATTATTTGTCTCTTTTGGTAAAAAAAAGTGGCGCAGAAAATTTATCATAAGCTTTATTCATTATATACTGGTTCTTCCAATTCGCCAACTTTTTTCCCATTTACAGGAATTTTTAAAAGAAATCCCAATGCATTAGCTATCGCTACTCCAACTCGTAAGCCTGTAAACGAGCCTGGGCCTCTATTTATTTTAATTTCGGTTATTTGATTTATTTCTAAGTTATTTTTTTGAAGCATTTCTTCA